>MAXT01000206.1:0-2048 GCA_001751225.1 Desulfuromonadales bacterium C00003107
GGCAGAGGCATATTTTGCAAGTCGAACTGTTTGAGGTCCGTTGCGAACTCTTTTGATTTGCAGATCTTCAACATTTCCCAGGAACCGTCTATTCCAAATATCTCTAAGCCCGTTTTGGCAAATGGCAGGGAGCCAAGCCCGGTACCTATTCCAATATCAAGCAAACGGTCCTGTGGATTCACATATTCAAAGCACATACCAAATACTACTTCCGGGCCAAACCATCGGTATTCACGGACTTGCTGATCGTATTCGGCTGCCTGTTCATCGTGTACAGTAATACTATCGCTCTTATTCATTTTTCTGCTCCTTTTATTTACAAATATCGCATGGTATTATATTTTCTCCTTACATCAGTATCTTTGAGATACACGCACAAAATATTCAATCATCAAATGTGCATCGTCTATTTTATCTATCGCAAACATTTTTTAAATTTCTTGTATTTGTATAGCAGGGGAAAAAAACCACGCGATTTCACGAGATTAGCACAAGATTTTTGGTTAACTGGAGATAAAAACCCAATAGTGTACATAAGATTGATCCCGCGTATTATCTTCTCGTAAAAATCTGTGTAATCTGTGGTTAGCTAAACAAATACCACTTATTTAATAATCAACATCCGTTTATTTATAGACATGAACCTCGCCGATTTTTTATTATCCGGATATGGCTCCGCTTCAACCAGCCCAGCCCCGATAAACAGAATGATGGCTGCATTTACAGAAGATTTCAGGCAAGATACGGACATCAACTTAGGCGTAGGCTATGTAAACGAGAGAACGATCCCACGTGAACTCATTTTAGAAGCTATGCGTGCGGTTCTCTCACACCCGGCGAAATACAAATTAGCACTCAATTACGGTGGCTCGCGTGGCTCTCAGAATTTGATTGATTCTATCAAGAACTTCCACATAGAAAATGCTATCGGTGGTCTCACACAAGAGATAATAGCTAAAAACGAAATTATTATTGGCCCTAACGGCGCGACGAGCCTGCTCGAAGGAATTGCTCATGTCTTACAGCCAGGAATAGTAATCACCTCTGATCCTATGTACTATATTTATTGCGATTTCTTACAACGGCAAGGTTTTGACGTTTTGGCAGTACCTGAAGATGAGAACGGAATAAGGACGGGGCTATTACGCGATAAGATTAGTGGGTTAGGCAGCCGGAAAAATGAGATTGCGTTTTTTTATGTCGTGACTATCAATAACCCAACGAGTACCATACTATCTAACGAAAGAAGAGCGGAATTAGTGCAGATAGTGACTGAATTATCGCATACAGAGTGCAGAAAAATCCCGTTAATTTTTGATATCGCCTACGAGAATTTGGTGCATGACCCCGCAGTACCACCATTAGAATCAGGATTGCTCTATGATGAACAGGGCCTTGTATATGAGATAGGGACCTTATCGAAAATTCTCGCACCTGCGTTACGGATAGGCTATATGATTGGACCTAACAGCCCATTCTTAAACGCGATGATACAGAAAACAAGCGATGTCGGGTTCAGTGCACCGCTAATTACACAAGAGATTGCCAGTTATCTCTTAGACCATCATGTTCAGCGCCAAATAGAGCGTGTAAATCACGGGTATCGCGAAAAGGCACGAGAAGTCAAAAAGTGTATAGACGAACAATTAGGAGCGGTAGTATCGGCATGTAGTGGCGGAAAAGCAGGATTTTATTATTATTTGACACTTGATGGTATACAAACAACAGAGGGTTCTGCTTTTTTCAAATACTTATCGAGAACCACAGGCGATGTGGCGGTTGACGGTCCTGCTACAAATAAGAATCCGCGAGTAAATTATGTGCCGGGACAATTTTGTTGTCACCCACAAGGAGACTTGGTCGAACGGGGTAAAAGGCAATTACGGGTATCCTACGGGTTTGAGGAGTTAGGGCGAATAAGGGACGCAATTGGATTTATGGGGGATGCGGTAAACTATGCGAGAAGGTAAAGGTGTAATTGCAAAATGCCGAGTTAAAATTGAAAAGTGCAAAATTTGAGATTTGGGGTTTTCCACAGTTTATTGAGC
>MAXT01000206.1:2166-4845 GCA_001751225.1 Desulfuromonadales bacterium C00003107
AGAAGGCTATCCCCTTGATAGCAGAAGGAAAGAACGTTTTACTGGTCGCTCCAACAGCGAGTGGAAAGACCGAAGCGGCGTTCTTACCCGTAATAGACGCATTAATCAAGACAGACCGAACGTTAGGGATAAAAGTGCTTTACCTAACTCCTTTAAAGGCTCTGAACCGGGACATGCTTGACCGGCTACAATGGTGGTGTAAACGGCTTGACCTGCGGTTGGGCGTGCGGCATGGCGATACATCAACGCGAGAAAGGGAATCTCAAGCAATGGTGCCACCCGACATCCTGATTACCACACCGGAAACGTTACAGGCGATATTGACGGGTAGGATTATGCGTCAGCACCTTGCTGCAGTGAAATGGGTAATCGTGGACGAAGTGCATGAACTTGCCTGTGATAAACGTGGCTCGCAATTAGCACTGGCATTGGAGCGGCTTCGCTACCTGAAGAACGCCGAGTTCCAGGTCATCGGCTTATCCGCGACCATCGGCTCGCCTGATAAAGTAGCAAAATTCCTGGTCGGTACCGAGCGGGATTGCGAGATAATCAATGTTTCCGTATCACGGTCAATGCATGTAGAGGTTTATTATCCCAGAGCCGATTCGCACGACTACCAACTTGCAGAAGAGCTTTACACCTATCCCGAAGTCGCGGCTCGGTTACGATTGATGCGAAAACTCGTTGAACAACATAAATCCACGTTAATTTTCACCAATACCCGCTCGATAACCGAAATCCTTGGTAGCAGGTTCCGCGTTTGGGATTTGAACTTCCTCGTGGGTGTTCATCACGGCTCGCTATCCAAACCTTCACGCATTAAAGTGGAATCGGACATTAAAGAAGGCAAACTGCGTGGTATTATCTGTACGAGTTCCTTAGAGCTGGGGATAGACATCGGAAGGTTGGATTTTGTCGTGCAGTATAACTCACCGCGACAGGTGACGCGGCTACTTCAACGAATCGGCAGAAGTGGACATAGAATAGGAGGGATTGCAAACGGTGCGATAGTGGTTCAGGATTCCGACGATGCTCTGGAAGCTTTGGCAATTTGCCGTTCTGCTATTGCAGAAGATTTAGAGCCTGCGGATATACCACAGAAACCGCTTGACGTACTGGCGCACCAAATAGTGGGACTGCTTCTGACAAAGAGAAGATGGAGCTTTGAAGAAGCCCTGAACTTAATAAAGAAAGCATATCCATATCGCGACCTCGAAGAGCATGAGTTGGTCTCTGTTTTGGACTATATGCACTCCCGAATTCCACGGCTACTGTGGTACTCAGCCGAAGACAAAGTATTTCTGAGACCCAATCAGATAAAGCCGTTCTACAGTTATTATTTCGAGCATTTGTCTATGATTCCAGAGGAAAGACATTCCCTGGTTATTGATGAAGAAGGAGATAACCCTGTAGGGGTTTTAGATGAAGCGTTTGTCGCAGAATATGGCAAGCCCGGGAACAAGTTCGTTGAAGGAGGTCGTGTGTGGAAGATATTGCATTTGTATGGCAATAGCATATATGTAAAGCACGAAGATGACCCGACTGGTGCCATCCCGAGCTGGGTAGGAGAAGAGATTCCAGTTCCTTATGCCGTTTCGGAAGAGGTAGGAAAGCTCCGTGGGTATGTGAAAACGGAGCTTGAAAATGGTAAGGGTGCTGAAGAAATAGGTAGAGACCTCATAAAGATTTATCCATGCCCTGAGGAGACCATTATCAGAGCTTTGGACGAGGTGGTCCAGCAGGAGAAAAGAGGTTATCCCATACCGACGGATAAGCTGATAACACTTGAAAGATGGCATGAATACATAATCATACAATGCTCCTTTGGGCTCCGTGCGAATAGAACTTTAGCCATGCTACTTGCCACCGTAATATCCGATAAGATAGGCTCGCCCGTAGGCGTGCAGCAGGACCCTTACCGGATAATGCTCAGAACCGAATCCGAGCTGGAGCCTGAAGAGGTTGAGGCGATTATCCTCGATTTGTCAGCCCGCAATATAGAAAAGCTCGCAATGAACGCATTAAGCCGAAGCAGGTTATTTAAACGGAGGTTTATTCACGTGGCAAGGAGATTCGGTGCTATATCGAAGGCTGCATCGTTGAGCGACCTCGACTTAGATAACTTGATAAGAAGCTTTGAGGATTCCGCGGTATTTGATGAAGCTATTAGAGAATGCCAGGATAAGGATGTTGATATACACCTGACCGCACAGCTTTTGAAACGGCTAAACGAGGGCGAGCTAAAACTTGCAGTGATAAAAGGGAAAGAAGTCAGCCCTGTTGCGAGCATCGTAGAAGTAATAAAGCGAGGCTACGAGCTAATTCCGCCAGAGAGGATGCATAAAGTGATTATAAAATACGTGAAGGCGCGGTTATTGGATGAATCCTTAACGTTTGTATGCACGAATTGCTGGCGGTATGTAGAAGCACAGAGAATAAATGATGTGAGTGATACGATTCGCTGCCCAGAATGTGAATCGAAGCAGATAGGTGCGTTAGAAGCAGATGAGGACACAGTCAGGAAGGAAATACGTAAAGCTAAGAATAAAAAATTGCTTGACGAAGCAAAGAACTCGGCGGAGTTGATTTCTACATACGGCAGAGCTGCTTTGGTTACACTTGCGGGTAAAGGGCTTAAATTGGTGGATGCAATAGAGATTCTGAATATGGAAAGTGAGG
>MAXT01000207.1:0-12546 GCA_001751225.1 Desulfuromonadales bacterium C00003107
GTGGTGGTTGATGTGGGCTATAAGTCCGAAGGCATCATTCCGCTCGCCGAGCTGGCCGACGAAAACGGCGAGGTTGACGTTAACGTTGGTGACAAGCTTGATGTACTATTCGAGCGTCGCGAAAACGAAAATGGTCTGATCGGTCTGTCCAAAGAAAAAGCCGACCGGCAGAAGATCTGGAATGGTCTTGAAGAGGATGCAGTGGTTGAAGGTCGGATCGTCAGCCGCATCAAGGGTGGTCTGTCCGTCGATATTGGCGTCACAGCCTTCCTACCCGGTTCTCAGGTTGATCTGCGACCGGTACGCAATCTCGACAAACTCCTCGGCGAAAGCTTCGATTTCAAGATTATCAAACTCAATAAGCGGCGCGGTAACATCGTGCTGTCCCGCCGAGTGCTGCTCGAAGAACTTCGTGAGAGTCAGCGTAAGGGGACCCTCGACACACTGGCCGAAGGTCAGGAAATCGAAGGTGTGGTTAAGAATCTCACCGATTATGGTGCGTTTATTGACCTGGGTGGCATCGATGGTCTGCTGCACATTACCGATATGTCTTGGGGCCGCGTTGCACATCCTTCCGATGTGCTGGCTGTTGGCGACAAGATCAATGTTAAAGTTCTCAAGTTCGACCAGGAGAAAGAACGCGTTTCCCTTGGCCTGAAGCAGATGGTTGACGATCCTTGGCTCAACGTTGCGGATATGTATCCGGTTGGCACCCGCGTCAAAGGCAAGGTTGTCAGCCTGACTGATTACGGTGCGTTCGTCGAGTTGAATGAAGGGGTTGAAGGTTTGATCCACGTCTCTGAAATGAGCTGGACCAAGCGCATCAAGCATCCTAATAAGCTACTCAGCGTTGGTGACGAAATCGAAACCGTCGTGCTGGCACTCGATACTCCGAGCCGTCGTATTTCTCTCGGCCTGAAGCAGATCGAGCGCAATCCTTGGGAAGTTATCGGCGAGAAGTTCCCCATCGGAACTATCATCGAAGGTCAGGTCAAGAACATTACCGATTTTGGCATCTTTGTAGGTGTTGACGAAGGTATTGATGGCCTGGTGCATATCTCTGATCTGTCCTGGACCAAGCGCATCAAGCATCCTTCCGAACTCTATAAGAAGGGCGATCTGGTCAAGGCAGTTGTTCTCAATATCGATCAGGACAACGAGCGTTTCTCCTTGGGTGTCAAGCAATTGGCTGCCGATCCCTGGCAGACAATCACCACCCGCTACGCTCCTGGTACTCTGATCACCGGCAAGGTGACTTCGGTGACTGATTTCGGTATCTTCCTTGAAGTGGAAGAGGGTATCGAAGGGTTGATTCACGTCTCCGAGATCAGCAAAGAAAAGATCGACACTCCGAAAGATTTCGCCAATGTCGGCGATGCTCTCGAGGCAGTCGTGCTGCATGTCGACACCAACGAGCGCAAAATCGCTCTGTCGATCAAGAGCCTGGCTCGTCAGAAAGAGAAAGCCGAAGTTGATGAGTTCATGGGGGCACAGAAGAATGCTACCTCCAGCCTGGGAGATCTGCTCCAGGGAGCCATGAACAAGGCCGGTGGCGATAGCGAAGAAGAATAACAGTGGTCTAACTCTCGAAGCCCGTGCGGTCTCTGACCGCCGGGCTTCGTCTGTTTTATGGAATAGCTAATGAAGAAACGACCGTTTTTAATGGCCCTACTGACCCTTGGGGCCATTTTTGTTTTTTTTCTGCTGCTGATTGTGGTGGTCGGTAAGATGTCAGGCCGGTCGAGCCGGTTTGTGTATGGGGATAAGGTTGGCTATATCACCATAGCTGGTGCCATCACCACATCCGAAAAGATTATTGAACAAATTGATAATTTTAAAGAAGACAGTTCTGTCAAGGCCATCGTTCTGCGGGTTAATTCCCCAGGGGGCGGTGTCAGCCCTTCGCAGGAAATTTACGATGAGGTCAAGGCCGCCGCTGCCCTTAAGCCGGTCGTCGTCTCCATGGGTTCGGTAGCCGCTTCCGGCGGTTATTATATTGCCGTTCCTGCTCAGCGCATTCTCGCCAACCCCGGCACTATCACGGGAAGTATCGGCGTCATTATGCAGTTCACCAATGTTGAAGAACTGCTGGGCAAAGTTGGCTTAAAGAGCCAGGTGGTCAAAAGTGGCCTGCACAAGGATATCGGTTCTCCTATGCGGCCCATGTCTTCTGCTGATCGCGAAATTCTGCAATCGCTTATCGATGATGTCTATGCACAGTTTGTGCAGGCGGTTGCCGAGTCCCGGCAGATGGATCCGGATAAGGTCCGACAGCTAGCTGATGGCCGTATCTTCACCGGTCGCCAAGCTTTGGAAGCCGGCCTGGTCGACGAACTTGGTGGTTACCAGGATGCGATTAGAGTGGCTGCCGAACTGGCTGGTATCGAGGGAAAGCCGAAAGTGGTCTACCCGGTAGCCGACAAGCAAGAATTTCTACAACATTTTATTCAAGAGACTGCGCAGCTGGTTAAGCAAAGCGTACAGAATGGTGATGCTGGCCTGCAGTTTCACTGGTCTGGGAAATAGGAGGGTGACATGACAAAAAGTGAATTGATCGAACAACTGTCCTATAGCAACAACCTGTTGGGGAAAAAAGAATCGGAACTGGTCGTTAATACGCTGCTTGACGGAATTCGCAACGCTCTGGTTGACGGCCAGCGGGTAGAGATTCGTGGTTTTGGGTCCTTTACCGTTCGTACTCGGGACGCTCGTGAAGCTCGCAATCCCAAGAGCGGTGAGGTGGTGCAGATCGCAGCCAAAAAGACTGCTTTCTTCAAAACTGGCAAGGAACTACGGGAACGAGTGGACAACGAAAACGGGTAGGGCTCGTTGAGTCAACTGGATTTTAAGTAAATAACTCATGATGAAGCCTAACACCCATTTAGCTATCTCGCCGACCTTGGTTGGTACGGTGGTTGAGCTGTCCGATAATCGTGCCGTCGCTCAACTGGAAACCCGTGCAGAGATGTGCGCCGACGAGGCCGGTCTGGTCCATGGCGGTTTTGCTTTCGGCTTGGCAGATTATGCCGCGATGCTGGCGGTAAACGACCCCCATGTGGTTCTTGGCGCGGCTGAAACAAAGTTTCTGGCTCCCGTTTGTTGCGGGCAATTGATGGTCGCCACGGCTGAGGTTGTGACCGAACAAGGGAAGAAACGTCAGGTTGAATGCCAGGTTTCGGTCGATGATCGAGTGGTGTTTACAGGCTGTTTCACCTGTTTCGTTTTGCCGCAGCATATTCTGGATCAGTGACCCATATCTCAGGGGTTAGCCGGAGTGTCCGTTCTTTCGTACCCGTAAAATCATAATGAAAAGGCCCCGTCCTATCCAGGATGGGGCCTTTTCAGTTATAGCGATCTTTTCGAGGGAAAAAGTTCGCTACTGCTGACTGATCTCTCCGGGATGCCGGAAGCCTCTTGCAATCATGACCGTTTAAAAATATCCGCTCTCGACAGTCACTTTAGGCGTCCCACTTATTGGTGGGCTGGCTCACCATGACCCAGGCCGAGGGCTTTGTAGAAGAGCTGTTGGTCATCGATTATAAGAAGCATCCCCGGTCACCCCAGAGATAGGTCAGGGCCAAAAGCCCTTGTTAGTTTGAGATTAACATGGCTCAGTTTTCTGTCAACCGGCCAGGGATATTTCTTCTGCTTAATGATGGGTAATAAGGCCAAGACAGGCCTGTTGAGGGTATGGTATTATCCGCACCAGCCAGTGTTGCAGGTATAGGGAGGTTCGCCAGAATGTCGTCCAAGATCTATCGTCTCATCGTTGATGCACAGGGCGCAGGCCTACGTATCGATCAGTATGTTGCCAGTCAAACCTCGGACCTTTCCAGGGGAGTTGTTCGCAAGGTTATAGATCTTGGCGGTGTCCATGTAGCAGGGCGCCGTATAGGCCGCTGCTCCCAGACGGTGCAAACAGGTCAGTCCGTCGAGGTTTATCTCGATGGCCGCTCCCTCGACATTTTTTCTCTTAGCGTCGAGGATATTCTGTTTCAGGATGCCTACCTGCTGGTTCTCGATAAATCGGCGGGTGTTGACTTTCAACCAACCCATGCCCGCTTTAAGGGGACCCTCTACGATGCCGTTCGACGTCATATAGAGAGCGCAACAGTCCGCAAGAAAAATATAAGTCTCGGTATGGTGCAGCGTCTAGATCGTGATACCTCCGGAGTGACGGTCTTTTCCATACATCAGCGCGCTCATAAGGCAATGACCCGCATATTTGCTGATCGCCGGGTAGATAAGCGCTATCGGACTCTTGTGGCCGGCCGTCCACTCGACAAAGAAGGAGAGTTTCGCTCTCTGCTGGCACGTCAACATCGCACTAACCTGATGAAGTCCGTAGAAAAGGGTGGCAAAGAAGCGATCACCCGTTATCGGGTTGTGGAAGAATTCAGCGACTGCACTCTGGTCGAGGTGGAACTGGTAACGGGGCGATCCCATCAGATTCGAGCTCACTTTTCCGAGGCCGGACACCCCTTACTCGGTGATATACGCTATGGTGGCCCTTCTTTGGTCTCGGGCTGCGAAATAAATCGCTCGATGCTGCATGCTTTTCGTCTTTCCTTTGAACACCCGGTAAGCCGTGAAGCTTTGGTGTTTGAAGCCCCTCTGCCCGAGGATATGGCCGGCCTGCTTGCTCATCTGTCGACTTAATCTGTTGCCGATAAAATACTCCAGGAATTTTAGATAGCTTTGAAGGAATATTTATGCTGACCTATCCCCAGATTGATCCAATTATTTTTCAAATCGGGCCTCTCGCCATCCGTTGGTATGGCCTTATGTATCTGCTCGGTTTTGTTGCTGCTTACTACCTGATTCGGCATTTATGCCGCTTGCGGCGCTTGCCCCTGGACAATGCCGGGGTTTCCGATCTTCTCTTTTATTGTGTGCTCGGAGTTATTCTAGGTGGTCGGCTCGGTTATGTCTTGTTTTACGATCTTTCCTATTATCTGAAACATCCGCTGCAGATACTGGCGGTCTGGCAAGGGGGGATGAGTTTTCACGGTGGGCTTTGCGGCGTGGTGCTTTCTGCTTCGTTCTTTTGCCTACGTAAAAAGTTGCCTTGGCTGCTGACTGCCGATGTGTTGGTGACGGCCGCCACCATCGGTCTTGGTCTCGGCCGTCTTGGCAACTTTATCAATGGTGAATTGTGGGGCCGAGTGACTGATGTTCCTTGGGGCATGGTCTTCCCCGGTGCAGGTCCCTTACCGCGCCATCCCAGCCAACTCTATGAAGCGGGCCTGGAAGGCGTCGTGCTCTTTGCGCTCCTTTATTTTTTCCATCGCCGTCGTCTGACACCCGGAGTGCCGTTTTTTTCTTTCTGTCTACTTTACGGACTATTTCGTTCCGGGCTCGAATTTGTTCGAGAGCCCGATGCTCATATCGGTTTTTTATGGGGCGCAGCCACCATGGGACAGTTGCTGTCACTGCCTATGGTGTTGATCGGCCTGGTCGGTCTCGGTTGGATTCTGCTGGCTAGGAGGTGTGAATGACCCGGGTCAGGGGGGTTGTTTTCGATTGCGATGGGGTTTTGTTTGAGAGCCGCCAAGCTAACCTTGCTTATTACAATACGATTTTTGAGCACTGCGGTTTTCCCCTGGTCAACGAAGACGAGCCGGACAAGGTGCATGTCTGCCATACCGCAGCCACACCACAGGTCTTCTCGACCCTACTCAGTTCCCCGCAGGCACAACAGGCTCTGGACGTAGCGAGAGGTATCGATTGTCAGCAGTTTGTTCCGTTGATGGTTCCCGAACCCGATCTGCTGGAGGTTTTGCATACTCTGCATGGTAAATGTCCCTTGGCCGTGGCCACCAATCGCGGTCATGGAGTCAAGGAACTGCTGACCTTTTTTGGCCTGGATGAGTTTTTTGTCACGGTGGTTAGCAGTGCAGATGTGAAACGGCCTAAGCCCCATCCCGATATGCTTTTGCTGGTGGCTGAACGACTCGGCCTGCAACCGCGCGAACTGCTGTTTGTCGGCGATTCGGAACTCGATTGCCAGGCGGCCGGGGAGGCGGGAATTCCCTTTGTTGGCTATAAGAATACCTTTGTCGGACAACCGGCCATAAATGGCCATCGGGATCTGCTGGCGCTGCTGGCCTGATGGTCCCCATTTGAAGAAAACAGACTCAGAAGAGAACCTTTTCCATTTCCAGGACGTGGCCGCCATCGTACTTGCGGTAGGAGACCCGATCCATCAAGGTCTTTATGATAAAGATGCCGCGACCGCCTTCAGCCAGGCAGGAAGGGGGCGGGTCGGGTATGTCGCAGAGTTCGAATCCCCGTCCCTGGTCATATACTTTAATGGTCAGTTTGCGATTTTCTACTCGCAGGGTAACATGCAGTCCTTCACCGGTTTTTGTACCTGCGGTATGGCGGATGACGTTAGCCATTGCCTCGGTCAATACCAAATTGATGTGATAGGCTAGCTCTTCCCGATCTCCCGGATAGGATTCAATGCTTTGGGCAAGATACTCCCCTATTTTTCCGAGCAGGCGCAGATAACCGGTCTCGTTGGGGAGCTTGATGTCGAGGAAGATACTTTCACTCATACACACACCGAAGTCGTTTATACCTGAAAACTTTTCAAAGCCTGGGCCTGATCCTGAAAAATTTCAAATACCCTGTGTAATCGGGTCAGTTCGAACATTGATTCTACCTGCGGCTGCAGGCCACAAAGTTTGAGATTGCCGTTGCGGGCGCTGGCATTTTTAAATCCGGAGACCAGGGCGCCGAGTCCGGACGAATCGACAAACCGAACCCCCTGAAGGTCGACGACCATATCGTTCTTTCCTTCTTCAAACAGTGTCAGCATTTGGCCCTTCAAATCCGAACTGTTATGTGCGTCGAGGCGTTCCTCCTTAATTTGGATTAGAGTAACGGTATCTCTGGATTCAATTGTCGTCAGCATTGCATTCTCCTTGAGGCTCCCCCGAACAGGATATGGTATCTTCTGGGTAGGTTATATGCGTGAATCGCCCTTCATGTGACATAATATCACGTTGTCTTGAAACGTTTGCCAATAATTGTTTGCAGGTCCTGAAACCTGATGCTGTATATAGCCTTTGGTTGCCTGCCGCCAGTGCCTTGCTTCTGGTGTTTGCGTTCATCGAACTCACGCTAACTGGCCGGATTTTCATAAAGTATTGTCATGCCTGGATGGTCTGTAAAGGATTTTCTGACGGCTCTTGAAGATTGACCCTCTAAGCATGATATGATACTTGTTCTAACCGTTTGGGACCCAGTAAGGCCCCTGCGCACTTACAATAATTACAATAATTGTCTGTTGTCAGCCGGTGACAGTTTCTCTGTCCCTTCCTAGGAGCCAGCATGGCTGCAAAGTTTGCGATTCTTCTCCTGATGTTAGCCTGCCTGTCCGGTTGTCTGGCTCCATCGGTCTATTCTGTACGCGCCGAAACCTTGAATAACAATGACACTCAAGGTTACGTTTCCAGCCTTGAGGATCCATCGGCCAAAGCTCTCTATTATTTTAGTCTGGCTCGGCTTACAGCGGTAGAAGGTGATTATTCGGCAGCAGTTGAGGCCCTTCAGCAGGCCTTGCAGTACGACCCTAAATCGCCTTATCTGCATCTGTTCTTGGCTGAACTTTATCTTTCTATGGATGAGGTTCAATTGGCTGTTCGTGCTGCTGAAGACGCCTTGATTTATGCTCCCGAAGATCCTCAACCCTATCTGCTCTTGGGGAATCTATATTTTGAGCAGGGTAAGGACGCGGAAGCTATTTCCCACCTGCAAAAAGCCATTGAGCTTGATGCAGAGCAGCAGGAGGCCTATTTGCGCCTTGGTGTTGCTTATGCGCGCAGCGGTGATAGTGAACAGGCCGTCACCGTTCTGAAGCAGTTGCTGGAACAAGATCCTGACTCGCTGCTGGCCGGACTGACTTTGGCCCGTGTCTACCGGGAAATTGGCCTTTCTTCCCGAGCCGAGGAGGTCTACCGCGATCTGCTAGAGCGACGTCCCGACCTCGAATCGGTTTATCTCGAGTTATCCTCTCTTTTTCAGCGACAGGGGGAGTCTGGCAAGGCGGTGGCAGTATTGCGTGAAGCGTTGAGTCAGAAACCCGACAATATCCCTATTCGTCTGCGCGTAGTGCGTTTGCTGGTTACCAACCGTGATTTTTCAGAGGCGCTGAAAGAACTCGACTTGGTTATAGATCAACACCCTGATGGTGCCGAGGGTTATCGCCTGCGCGGTCTCATTCTTATGGAGCAGAAGCAGTGGCCCGAGGCCGCAGATTCATTGACGAAGGCCCTGTCCCTGGAGCCGGACTCGGCTCAAATTCGGTTTTATCTCGGCACCATTTACGAACGGCAGCAGAAGTGGCAACAAGCATATCAGGCCTTTCAAGCTATCGACGCCGACGCCGAACCTTATGCTGACGCCAGCAGCCATATGGCCTACCTACTGCATCGTATGGGGCGACTTGATGAGGCTGTGGCGCTGCTAAAAGACCGGTTGGCCAATCTTCCGCCGCGGGCTGAACTCTATGCTTTTTTTTCCAACCTCTATCAAGAACAGGGCAACCTGGACTCTGCTCGGGGCGTATTGCAACAGGGCTTGAGTAAATTGCCAAAAAGTGCTGATCTACACTATGATCTTGGTGTGCTGTTAGATGTCGATGGCCAGGCCGGAGAAGCTGCTGCCGCCATGCGTAAGGCTATCGAATTGAATGGGCAACACGTCGAGGCTTTGAATTACCTGGCCTACTCTTTCGCTGAGCAGGGCATTCATCTAGAAGAGGCCCTGGAATTCGCACAACGTGCTCTAGCCATTAATAATGCCGGCCATATTCTCGATACCCTTGGCTGGGTCTATTTCAAGCTTGGCCGTTTTACAGAGGCCCGTCCAGAATTGGAGGCTGCTGCCACCCTGTTGGCGGATGATGCGGTGGTACAGGAGCATCTCGCTGATGTGTACCGGGCTTTGCAGCTTTATGGACGGGCTCGCCGGACTTATCGCAAGGCTCTGCAGATCAAACCTGATGACCCAGCACTTGAAAGCAAACTGAAGGCGTTACCCCATGACTGATTTACCTCTGCAGCGACATGATGGAGAGAAGAGCTTTAAAAACTGCTTCCTGTTCAAACGAATGGTGCTGACGGCAGGTCTGGTGTTGCTCTTAGTTCGTTGCGTTCCAGCCCCGATTTCCCCCCAGCTCGTATTAAATGAGCGAATATTGTTGCAGCGCTTGCAGGCAAATGCCAGCGCTTTTAACAGCCTGCGCGGGATGGCGAGAATTCGTACCGAAGACCCTAGTGGGTCGGCCTCCGCACGGCAGGTACTGCTGCTGGCCAAACCGAGCAGTCTGCGAGCCGAAGTACTTGGGCCCTTTGGTCAACCACTGCTGTTGTTGTCCGCCCATGATGGCCAATTGAGCGTATCGATGCCGAGGGAACAGCGATTTTTGCAGGGAGCTGCGACGCCCCAGCGAATTGCTCGCTTTACCCGCGCTGCGGTGACAGCGGAACAATTGGTGCGCTTGGCCCTCTACGACGTGCCCCTTATCGCCCATGGTGACAGTGTCATGACTCCCCACGAACAAGGCTATCGGTTACTGTTGAATGGGGTCGATGGGCAGCGGCAACAGCTCGATTTCGATGCTGTCGGGCGGCTGCTAAGCGCAACCTATATGCAGGGCGAAGAGCCGCTGCTAAAGGTGGCCTACGGCCGTTTCGATGGCGATCAGCAGGAATTTCCCCGAAAGATGACAGTGACCATGCCTGAGCAGGCCGCGAGTTTTTCCCTGGTCTACAGCGATATTGAATTGAATCCTGAACTGGCCACGGAGCGTTTCACTCTGCAGCCGCCAGCCGGGGTGGTGTCGGAGGCTCTCCCATGAGTTTGCCGAACAACAGGCTAGGGTTGATAGGGATGCTGCTGATTGTGTGCTGCCTGGGGCTGGCCTGCGGTTGCGACCGGCGTGACGACGATCTAGCAGGGCAGGGGCAGGCAGGACCGCCTGTGGCCGGTGACACCTTGATTTGGGGGTCTATCGGTGACGCTTCTACCCTGTTGCCGGTGTTGGCTTCTGATTCGGCTTCTTCCGATATCAATGGCTTGGTCTACAACGGACTAGTTCGCTACGATAAAGATTTGCGCATTGAAGGCGATCTTGCTGAAAACTGGGAAATTTCTGCGGATGATCTGACTATTACCTTTCATTTGCGGCGGGATGTCACATGGCATGACGGCGCCCCCTTTAGCGCAGAAGATGTCCTCTTTACCTACCAGCTGCTGGTCGATCCGAAGACGCCTACCGCCTATGCCGAGCGCTACCGGCAGGTGGCCAAGGCAGAGGTTCTGGACCCTTACACCTTTCGTGTCACCTATGAGAAGCCGTTGGCAACTGCCCTGATCAGTTGGGGGTTCGCCGTTCATCCCAAACATCTGCTGGAGGGGACCGAGATCACCAAAAGTCCCCTGGCTAGTCATCCCGTTGGCACCGGCCCGTTTCGTTTTGTTGAATGGCGGCGCGGCGAAAGGATCGTGCTCGAAGCTAACTCCGACTATTATGAAGGCTGCCCCTATCTTCGCCGTGTTGTTTATCGTGTTATTCCCGATCTTACCACCATGTTTCTTGAACTTCAGTCTGGCGGTCTCGACTACATGGAACTGACACCTCTGCAGTATGCCATGCAGACCGATACCCCGGCCTTTCGTCGCCGTTTTAACAAGTATCGATATCCTGATTCTTCTTACTCCTACCTGGGATACAATCTTCGCCGCCCTATTTTTCAAGATAAACGCGTGCGTCAGGCCATGTCCTACGCCATCGATAAACAGGAACTCATCGACGGCGTACTGCTCGGTCTGGGACAGGTTGCTACAGGCCCTTACAAACCCGGCTCCTGGCCCCACAATACTGCCGTGTCTCACTACCCCTACGACCCAAAGCGCGCGAAGGCCCTGCTTGCCGAAGCGGGCTGGCACGATCTAAGCGGTGACGGCATCCTCGAAAAGGACGGCCGGCCGTTTGAGTTTACTATCATGACCAACCAGGGAAACGATAAACGGATTAAGTCCGGAGAAATTATTCAGCGACGGTTTCTCGAAGTGGGCATAAAGGTCAAGTTGCGGGTTATCGAGTGGGCCGCGTTTCTCAAGGAATTTCTAGAACCCAGGAATTTTGACGCCATCATCATGGGCTGGTCCATCCCCATCGATCCCGATGGTTATGATGTCTGGCATTCGAGCAAAACCCGGCTTGGCGAGCTGAATTTTATTAGCTACCAGAATGAAGAGGTCGACCGATTGTTGGAGCAGGGGCGCCGGACTCTTCAGGAGGAACGCCGTAAGAAAATCTATGACCGCATCCAGCAGATCCTGGCCGAGGAACAGCCTTACACCTTTCTCTATGTTCCCGATGTTTTGCCGACGGTGGCCAGTCGGGTTCATGGTATCAAGCCAGCTCCGTCCGGTATTGGATATAATTTTATACGCTGGTATGTGCCGGAAGACAAACAGAAGTATCTGCGCTGACAGTGGTCCTGGAAAAGGGGTAATAAGTCAGCTATTTGAATGGGCAAGGTTAATATGTTGCTTTATCTTTTAAAGCGTCTCTTTATGATGGTTCCGCTATTGTTGGGGATTACTCTGATCTCTTTTGTGGTGATCCATCTGGCCCCCGGTGAGCCGACCGATATGCAGACGCAACTCAACCCCGAGGTCAGTGTTGAGCTGCAGCAGCGGCTACGTGCCCAATACGATCTCGATCAGCCGCTTATGGTTCAGTACGGCAAATGGCTCGGGAGGCTGGTGCGTTTTGACTTCGGCGATTCCTTCTCCCAGGATCGACGGCCTGTGACCGCCAAGATCGCCGAGCGGTTGCCGGTGACCATTCTGATCAATGTTCTTTCCATCGGCTTGATTCTGCTTGTGGCGGTCCCCATCGGCATTGTTTCGGCGGTGCGGCGCAACTCTCATTTCGACCGTTTGACCACTATCTTTGTCTTTATCGGTTTCGCCACCCCCTCCTTCTGGTTGGCTCTGTTGTTGATGGATGTGCTTGGGGTGCGCTACGGGCTGTTTCCCATTGTCGGCCTTAAGTCTTTAGGCTACGAATATTTGAGCTGGTCCGAACAAATTCTCGATATGGCGCACCATCTGGTGCTGCCGGTTTTCGTTTCGGCTTTTGGTGGCTTGGCCGGATTTTCCCGCTACATGCGAGCTAACATGTTGGAGGTTATCCGCCAGGATTATATTCTCACCGCCCGGGCCAAGGGTTTGACGGAAAAGGCGGTGATCTGGAAACATGCTCTACGCAATGCGCTGCTGCCGGTGATTACCATCCTTGGACTGTCGGTGCCGGGTCTGATTGGAGGCAGCGTGATCTTCGAGACGATTTTTGCTATCCCTGGCATGGGCAAGCTCTTTTACGACGGGGTTATGATGCGTGATTATCCGCTGATCATGGGGATATTGGTGATTGGCGCGGTATTGACCTTGGTGGGTAACCTGCTGGCGGATCTGGGTTATGCGCTGGCCGATCCTCGCATCCGCCACAGTTAGTGATTATGG
>MAXT01000207.1:12570-12840 GCA_001751225.1 Desulfuromonadales bacterium C00003107
CTGAAAAAACACCAAGCCTTGTAGGACGAAATTTTTGCTTAACCATCCTGTAAGTTTTTGCGAATGCATCAACGGTTGGCAAGGGCTTTTTGGAGAGTCATTGATTGATCAATAAATCATTCAGGAGGAGAACATGAAAAAGATCTTTGTAACTGGCGGCGCCGGCTACATCGGCAGCCACGTTGTCAAGGCCCTTGGCGAAGCAGGCTATCAGGTGCTGGTCTATGATAACCTCTCCACCGGTAACCGCTGGGCGGTTCTGCACGGTGA
>MAXT01000208.1 GCA_001751225.1 Desulfuromonadales bacterium C00003107
GACCTGGGTGGTCTGGCCCTGCGCATCGCTCTGCTAGACACCCTCATGGCTTTACTCGCGGCCCTGACTATCTTTTCTGTGGCTTTTACTGCCGGTATCGAACCGGGCTCCGGGCCGGGCCTGGTATTTCAGACCTTGCCGATCCTGCTTCTCGAATTGCCCTTCGGTTCTGTGCTAGCTCTGTTGTTCTTTTTGTTGCTGGCTTTTGCCGCCCTGTCATCGTCTATCTCCATGCTGGAAGTAACGGTCGCTTATCTAGTCGACGAAAAGAGTTGGCCTCGCTGGCGTGCTACCGGGCTGGTGGGCATCGCAGCTTTTCTGGTCGGTCTGCCCAGTGCTTTGTCTTTCAACCTGTGGCAAGACTATAGGCCTTTTTTCGGCCGTACGTTTTTTGAGGCCTGCGATCTGTTGGTCTCTTCCTATCTGTTGCCTCTCGGCGGCCTGTTGGTGGCTATTTATGTCGGTTGGGTCTGGCCGCGTCGCCATTCCCTGGCTGAGCTAGGAGTAGGGGGCCAACAACAGCGTTGGGTTCATAGCTGGCGACTGTTGCTACGCTATGTGGCTCCTGCGGCGGTAATCATTGTGCTGCTCAACCAGGCGGGAGTATTTCGCTGATGCCCGAGTTGCCGGAAGTAGAAACCATTCGTTGTGGTATTGAACCTTTTATCAAGGGGCGCTGTGTCACTCAGGTGGTTGTGCGCACCCCGCGGCTACGCTGGCCGATACCTGCTGATCTGGCCAACCGACTTTGCGGTCAGGCCGTGTATGAGGTTGAGCGGCGGGCTAAATACCTGTTGCTGCGTACCAAGGTTGGTACGTTGTTGATCCATCTGGGCATGAGCGGTTTTCTACGTGTTCTGCAGCAGCCCCATGCACCTGGCAAACATGATCATGTTGATATTGAGTTCGCCGGTGGTATCTGTTTACGGCTTAACGATGTGCGCCGCTTTGGCGCCATGCTGTGGCTCGATGGAGACCCTATGCACCATCCGTTGCTAGCAGGCCTCGGTCCCGAGCCATTATCGGAGGAGTTGGGTGGTGCTTACCTGTACCAGCGGAGCAAGGGACGCCGCCTGGCCGTTAAACCCTTCATCATGGATTCTAAAGTGGTGGTGGGCGTCGGCAACATTTACGCTAGTGAGTCACTGTTTCGTGCTGGTATCGATCCTACTCGGGCTGCAGGGCGAATCTCCTTAGCGCGCTACCATCGCCTTGCCGAAGTCATTCGTCAGGTGTTGTTGGAGGCCATCGCCGCCGGAGGTACCACCCTGCGGGATTTCAGCGATCAGGATGGCCGCCCTGGTTACTTTACTCAGCAATTGCAGGTCTACGGTCGGGATGGCCAGCCCTGTTCCACCTGCGGCCAGGATATTGTTAAAATTCAACTCGGCCAACGTTCGACCTATTTTTGCCGCCAATGCCAGCGGTGATCGCGGATATTCGCTATCCTTTTTAAATAAGTTTTTAAAGCCGCAAGCTGATCGCCGGCTTTTCATCCAGGAGTATGTTGTGGAAGGTTTTCGTTTTGTCATGCCCTATCGGGTGCGTATTAGTGATATCAATTACGGCGGACATGTTTCCAATGCCGCGGTGCTGAGTTTTTTTCAAGACGGCCGCATCGGTTATCTGCAGCAGCTTGGCCCCTTTAGTGAGATGGATATCGGTGGCTGCGGTATTATTCTGCCCGAGGCCCATGTCCAGTACAAAGCCGAGATGTTTCTCGGCGAGGAACTGCAGATCGGAGTGCGCATCGCCGAGTTGCGCCGCTCGTCCCTTATCATGAGCTATCGTATTGAGCGGCAGGGCGAGGTCACCGCCGAAGGCACCACCGCTCTGGTGGCTTTTGATTATGAAGCTCGGAAACCTCGTCGTTTACCCGTTGATTTTCGTCAGGCAGTGACTGTTTTTGAGGGATTGCCGCAGGAATAAGTTTGTCGAGGGTGAGACTAGTGAATATTGCTATGTTTGCTTGTTAAACAAAGACTATTCTTGAAAGCTTATAAACTGGGAGTATATCGCGGTTCAGGTACTCTCTAGAGAGATTTTGGTTTTCAAAAAATTTGTAGGAGAAAGATTATGCCCTGGAGCGTCGAGCTGAATACCGAGCTGGATTTGATCGAATCAATATACAGTGGTTATGTCACAATCTGTGAGGTTGAGGCCGCAACCTTGAAAGCTTTTGAACTCGCGTCAAAGGAGCGCCCATCCCGATTTCTAACGGAGCTTCGGGATGTGGAACTGGAGCACTCCGTGGCCGATCTCTACTTCATACCAAAGGAATGGCAACGCATGAAGTTTATGTGGCTGAATAGGCTGGCGTTGCTCGTGTCTGGTTGTGATGCAATAATGAAGGATCTTCAATTTTTTGAGACAACATGTCTTAATCAAGGCAGGCACGTGCGCATATTCACCCAACGCCAGGATGCCATTGATTGGCTACAAGGATAGGCGCGCCGCACCATCAATATTGAACTCTTGAAGTTTATTTCAACTCGCTGAAAATATACCAAGCAGATAAATAGATTTAGGCCTGTTGGAGACCACAGACCAAGGAGGCACGTCATGGAAGAGTTTCGTATTTGTCGTGAATGTGGCTATACGCGAGGTTTCCACGTCTATTTCAAGCCGGATGGAGCGCAGCACCGGATCGGTTTGATCTGTCCTTCCTGCGGCCGGACCTTTGATATCGGCTTGGTTGCTCCGCGCCTTGAAGGCCCGGCGGAGGCCGGCGCTCAGTTCTGACCCTCTAACGACAATAATAGTTGACGCTTTTGCTCAGGTATGTTACTCATGGCGTAAATTCGGCCTGGGTGACGGGCCGCTACTATCCTTGCGAGGTCGGGCCATTGCTTGAGTTGCTAAAAGAAGATCTGAACACAGTATTCGAACGGGATCCTGCAGCGCGAAGCGTTTTGGAGATCCTTTTCTGCTATCCAGGTTTTCATGCCCTGCTGTTTTATCGTCTTGCCCATGGTTTATGGCTGCGCAAGTGCTACTTTGTGGGCCGGTTGATCTCTCATATCGGTCGTTTTTTCACCGGTATCGAAATCCACCCCGGCGCCTGCATCGGTCGGCGCTTTTTTATCGATCATGGCATGGGTGTGGTGGTCGGTGAAACCACGGAGATCGGCGACGGTTGCACCCTCTATCACGGCGTCACCCTGGGCGGAACTTCCTGGGCTAAGGAAAAGCGTCATCCGACTCTGGGCAACAATGTGGTGGTTGGTGCCGGGGCCAAGGTGCTCGGACCTTTCAAGGTGGGCGACAACAGCAAGATCGGCTCTAATTCGGTAGTGGTTAAGGAAGTGCCAGTCAATTCAACGGTGGTCGGGGTACCGGGTCGAGTGGTTTATGCCAACGGTACGCGCAACGTGGAAAAACAGGACCTCGAACACGGCCAGCTGCCCGATCCGGGCGCCCAGGCCCTGCATTGTCTATTCGATCGGTTGAATGCCCTGGAAACACGGGTGCAGGAATTGACCGACGAAGGTTCAGTGAACGAGCAAGCTGCTGAAGCGTCGCAGCAGGGGCGGAACTGAGCCATGCGCATCTCCAATAAGGCCCAATACGCGGTGCGTGCCATGGTCCGGCTCAACCTTTGTGTGGCGGATGGTCCGGTTTCGAGCAAGACAATCGCTGCCAAGGAGGACATCTCTTTGGCTTTTCTTGAGCAGATTTTCGTTAAACTGCGTCGAGCCGGTCTGGTGAGCAGTATTCGCGGCCCCGGTGGCGGTTATGTTCTTGGACGGCCAGCAGACGAGATACGTATTCACGAAATTATTGAAAGTGTCGAGCAGACCCTGGTGCCGGTGGCCTGCATGGACGAAGAGGGGCGCTGTAACTGCGACGAGCAGTGCATCACCCATACGGTTTGGGAAGGGCTTGGCCGGCGCATTCGCCACTTCCTAGCATCAATTACCCTGGCGGATTTGACCGAAGATGCCATGGAACAGCTAGCCCCGGCCGCAGGCGGCCCGCGGAGCATATGTCATTTGGAGGAAGAGCAGTGAAACGGATCTACATGGATAACAATGCCACCACCGCGGTGCGTCCGGCAGTGTTGGAGGCGATGTTGCCCTTTTATAAGGAACAGTTCGGCAATCCGTCCAGCATTCACTGGGCCGGTAAGTCCGTGAGCGGCGCCGTTGAAGGGGCGCGGGCTCAGGTCGCGGCACTGATCAACTGCCAGCCGGAGGAGATCATCTTTACCTCTTGCGGCAGTGAGGGTGATGCCCTGGCCATCAAGGGCAGCGCGGAGTTTTTGCGGGACAAGGGTAACCACATTATCACTACGGCTGTTGAGCATCCGGCGGTGCTTAATAACTGTAAGTATCTTGAGAAGCAAGGCTTCGAGGTCACTTTGCTGGACGTCGATGGCGAAGGCATGATCGATTTGGCTGAGCTGGAAGCGGCCATTTGCGAGCGGACCATTCTCATTTCGGCTATGTGGGGCAACAACGAAACAGGTACCCTGTTTCCTGTCGCTGAAATTGGGGCCATTGCTCGTAAACATAAAGTGCGCTTTCATACCGATGCAGTGCAGGCGGTGGGTCGGGTGCCCGTCGATGTGGTGGCCGCAGGGGTCGATCTGCTGACTATCTCCGGTCATAAATTCGGAGCTCCGAAGGGTGTTGGTGCTCTCTATGTACGCAAAGGCATGGGTCTGACACCGCTGTTTCATGGCGGCCATCAGGAGCGCAATCGGCGCGCCGGTACTCACAACGTGCCAGGTATTGTTGGTCTGGGCGTTGCTTGTGAACTGGCAGTAGCGGATCTGGCCGTTCAGGAAGGCCGTATTCGCGCCTTGCGTGACCGTCTGGAACAGGGTATTCTGTCGTGCATTCCAGAGGTTCAGGTTAATGGTCATCGCCAGCAACGTCTGCCCAACACGCTGAATATCAGTTTCGCCTACATCGAGGGTGAGGCGATTCTGCTGTTCCTCGATATGAAGGGGGTGGCGGCGTCGAGCGGTTCGGCCTGCATGTCCGATTCCTTTGGCCAATCCCACGTGATTGGTGCCATGGGAGTCGATGCCATGATGGCCAATAGCAACATTCGTTTCGGCCTCGGCCTGGACAACACCGAAGAAGATGTCGATTTCGTGCTGGAAATCCTGCCTGAAATTATTCAGAAACTGCGGGACATGAGCCCCTTTTACAGTGAACGGGCTGCCAGTTAGCCTGTAAAGCAATTTATGCCCTGGCGCTTATCTTCGGGCTATAACCATATCCAATTAGAATAAAAGGAGTCTGCAATGTATTCCGATAAGGTAATTGATCATTTCACTAATCCCCGTAATGTCGGGGTCATTATCGACGCCGATGGCATCGGCGAAAAAGTTAGCTCATCCTGTGGCGACCGCATGAAGGTCTTTCTCAAGGTTGTCGACGGTGTTATTGAGGATCTGAAGTTTCAAACCTATGGCTGCGGCGCAGCTATTGCTTCTTCCTCCATGATGTCCGAACTGGTCATCGGCAAGACTCTTGACGAGGCCCTGGCTCTGACCAACGATGCGGTTGCCGAAGCTCTCGACGGCCTGCCGGACCCCAAGCTGCACTGCTCCAACCTGGCAGCAGACGCTTTGCACGATGCAATCAAGAATTACCAGGGAGAAGGTGCCTGAGGGTCTTTCTGACTGACGTCGATAGTTTGTCCGAAGGCCATCCGTTTCTGCGGGTGGCCTTCTTTATAAGCATAGGATCGTAATGGATAAAAAACGAATCATGGTCGCCATGAGCGGCGGTGTGGATTCCAGTGTGGCGGCCGCCTTGCTGCAACAGCAGGGACATGAAGTGCAGGGCTTGACCATGCGGGTCTGGGATGGCCCCGTGGATGTGGCTGTTGATGCTCGCCGAGTAGCGGAGCAACTGGGGATTCCCTTTCACTTGGTCGATCTGCGAGAAGAATTTCAGCAGCGGGTGGTGAAACCTTTCTGTAGTGAATATCTGCGAGGGCGCACTCCCAACCCCTGTGTCCTGTGCAATCAAGCATTCAAGTTTCGCCTGCTGCTGGATCAAGCTCAAGCCCTGGGTGCCGAATACCTGGCCACCGGGCACTATGTGCGGGTAGTTCAGCGCGATGGGCGTTATCTGCTGGCCAAGGGTCACAGTGCCCATAAGGATCAGAGCTATTTCCTATTTACCCTGACCCAGGAGCAGCTCAGCCGAGTCTGTTTCCCCCTTGGCGAAATGGATAAGGACCAGGTCCGCGCTCAAGCCTTAAAAATGCAATTGGCGGTAGCAACCAAAGGTGATAGCCAGGATATCTGTTTTATCCCCGATGGTGATTACATCGGGTTTTTAGAAGAACAATGTCCGGTTGCCGACCGCAGTGGCGAAATTGTGCATGTTGGTGGTCAGGTACTCGGCCGCCATGCCGGAACCCATCGCTACACCGTCGGTCAACGACGGGGCCTTGGTCTGGCCTGGTCCGAGCCACTGTTCGTCGTGCGAATCGACGCAGCCCAGCGACAGGTGGTAGTCGGTGAACGGCACCACCTTGATGTTGGTGAGCTGTTGGTCAACGACTGTAATTGGATTATCGCCGAGCCGTCCGAACCGCTGCGCTGTCGGGTGCGGATTCGTTACCGCCACCGGGAAGCGCCTGCTACCGTTACTGTACTTGGCGAGGGCCGCTGCCGGGTGGTCTTCGACGCGCCGGAGAAGGGTGTCACTCCAGGTCAAGCTGCCGTTTTTTATGATGATGATCTGGTTCTGGGAGGCGGGTGGATCGCATGAGTTGCCGCTTTGCCATCGCTACCCTCGGCTGTAAAACCAATCAGTTCGAGTCGGCAGCCATGGAAGAGACATTAACTGCGGCTGGGTATCAGCCGATAGATTTTGCTGAAGGCGCCGACTTGGTGATCATCAACACCTGTACGGTGACCTCAGCCACGGACAGCCAATCACGTAATCTTATCCGTCGCGCCCGGCGGCATAACCCCGGGTGCCGTATTGTCGTCACCGGCTGCTACGCGCAGGTCGATCCCGCAGCCCTGGCCGATCTTCCGGGGGTGTCTCTGGTCATTGGCAATGAGGAAAAGCGCGACCTGCTGCAACGTCTGGCTGCCGAAGGGCCTCGGGTGCAGGTCGGCGATATTCGCCAGCAGGCCGGTCCGGCTTTGTCTCTGACGAGTTTCGCCGGACGCAGTCGCGCCTTTGCTCAAATTCAGAATGGCTGTGACGCCTATTGTTCTTACTGCATCATCCCCTACGCTCGCGGGGCGAGTCGTTCGGTGCCACCGGAGCAGGTTGTCGACCAGATACGGGAATTGGTAAAGAGTGGATTCCAAGAGGTGGTGCTGACCGGTATCCATATCGGGGGTTACGGTAAGGATTTGGATTCACTCGGCAGTCTGCTGCAATTGGTGCAACGGATCGAGCAGGAGACCGATCTGGTGCGGCTGCGACTCGGATCCATCGAGCCTCAAGAGATTGATGATGCCCTGATTGAAGCTGTAGCAACCTCTAGCATCCTCTGCCCCCACTTTCATATTCCCCTGCAATCGGGGGACGATGCTGTTTTGCAGCGTATGAATCGTCACTATAGCGGCAGTTTTTTTGCGGATTTGGTACAGAAGATAATCGAGAGGTTGCCAGAAGCGGCCATCGGTCTCGATGTGATCACCGGTTTTCCCGGTGAGACGGAAGGGGAGTTTGAAAACACTCGAAGTCTGATTGAGAGGCTGCCGATCAGCCACCTGCACGTTTTTCCCTACAGCCGTCGACCGGGTACTCCCGCGGCAGATTTTCCCGACCAGGTGCCAGGGCCACTGGCCAAAGAGCGAGCTACAAAGCTGCGCATCCTGGGCGAACAGAAACAACAGGACTTTGCTCGACGTTTCTTCGGTCGTCACCTGCAAGTGGTGGTGGAAGGTGGACGTCGGGACGGACTCTGCAAGGGGCTGAGCGGTAACTATCTGCAGGTTGCCTTTCCCGGACCGGCCGGACTTGAAGGGCAGTTGCTGTCCGTGATGGTCGACAATTTTTCTGGGCAGACTTTGCAGGGACGCCTTAGCTCCTAGGCGACAAGCAAGTGAGGGAAATTAGAAAAACCGGCAGGAGCCGGCAAACTGAATGCTAGACGACAAAAGGGCCCCGAAGTGGGGCCCTTTTGTTGTTTAAACTATTGTTTGATGGGTTCGCAAAAGCCAACAACCACCTAACACAGTGAAATGATTGGCAAAAAACGAATAATTCGCTTTATTCGGCATCGGTTTTA
Organism: Desulfuromonadales bacterium C00003107; assembly: GCA_001751225.1. Lineage (GTDB taxonomy): Bacteria > Desulfobacterota > Desulfuromonadia > Desulfuromonadales > Syntrophotaleaceae > Syntrophotalea_A. Next base: position 8,221 of record MAXT01000208.1, read on the forward strand.
CTGTAAGAT
>MAXT01000209.1 GCA_001751225.1 Desulfuromonadales bacterium C00003107
GAACTGGGGATGAACCAGGAAGCTCTTACGGTTTTTCGCTACCTCCACGAACAGGACCCTAGCAACAGCCTGTTTCAATCCCTTACAGAGGAACTGGAGGCTGCCGTAACAAATGACTGACAAATTATCCGATCAGAGCAAAAAATCCGATGGCTATACTTGGATCCGAGCTGGAAACCGAAACCAAGAAGAGCAACGTGGAGACAAACTATTTCGGTAAGAAGGAGTTTGCCCTAGGCTAATCAGGAAAAGACAATGAATACATCACGGAAAAATGCTACTTGTGTTCAGCATCGCCCCATCAAGGTGCTGGTGAGTAGCGCCTCCAAAAAGGCTCCTCTCATAAATGCAATGCAAATTGCCGCCAAACGAATCTGCTCTTCAGCGAAGGTGGTCGCGGGCGACTTAGACCGCCAAGCCATTTCAGCATTCGTTGCTGATGAATTCTGGAGCATGCCCCCCACCAACGAAAACTCGGTCGAAACCATCATTGAGGGCTGTGTTCGAAGAGGAATTACTTGTGTACTCCCCACCCGTGACGGGGAATTGCTATTCTGGGCCCGCCACTTGCGGGAATTCAAAATGGCGGGCATCTCTGTCATTGTATCGCCGGTGGACTCTCTGAAGGTCAACCTCGACAAGCTAGAATTTTCCCTCTTTGGAGCCAAATATGGTTTACCATTTATCCTGTCCACAGAGTCACCCGACGAACTTGACGATGTTGCCAACTGGGTTGTTAAAGAGCGTTTTGGTGCTGGTTCCCGATCTATAGGGGTGAAGTTGGACAGATCGGCAGCTATAGCCCATGCTCGCCAATTGGAGATACCAATTTACCAGCCTTATATAGATGGAACAGAAATCAGCATTGATGCGTGGCTTGACCAAAAACATCATGTCAAGGGGGTCGTTCTAAGACGGCGTGATCTAGTGATGAACGGCGAATCCCTCGTGACGTCGACTTTTCGAGATCCCCATATTGAAGCCGAGACAACACGTATTTTGGAGTTGCTGCACCTAAGCGGACCAGTTGTAATGCAAGCTATAATCGATGCGCAAGGAAACATGCATGTGATCGAATGTAATGCAAGGTTTGGGGGAGCATCTACCGCAAGCATTACAGCAGGCCTCGACAGTCTATATTGGTCTCTCCTAGAAATTGAGGGGAATATTATTGCCAATTATCCGTTTCTAAGAGTACCAGAAGAAATCAGGCAAATACGTATTTCGAAGGATATCCATGTCTGCCATTCTGATTTTTGATCTCGACGACACCCTTTATCCCGAGCACACTTACGTTGAAAGCGGATTCAAAGCGGTTGCGGCACTATTGCATCATCGTTTTGGCTGGCCTCAAGCTGACAGCGTAGCTTTCATGGCAGACGTGCTAAAAACTGAAGGGCGCGGAATGATTTTCAACAATTTGCTGGAGAGTCGTGGGGTACATTCGAAGAGACTGGTCAAGGACTGTATTGACGCATACCGCCACCACATTCCAGATATTAAATTATATCCTGTAGCCAAAAAACTTTTGAAAGACTCGAAATACTCTCTTTATCTTTTGACCGACGGTCATAAAATTGTTCAGTATAAAAAGATTAAATCTTTAAATATTGAGCACTTTTTCAAGAAGGTTTTTATCACCCATCGCTATGGTGTGAAAAATGCCAAACCCTCCCTCCATTGCTTTGAACTTATCCGAAATATCGAAAAGTGTTCCTGGGACGAGATGGTTTATGTCGGAGATAATCCTAAAAAAGACTTTGTCAATCTTAATAAGGTTGGCGCCCACACGATAAGGGTGCTAACAGGCAGGCACAAAGATGATGTTGCTAAGCCGGGCTTCGAAGCCCGGAAAATCATAAGAAACCTCAAGGAATTAGAATTTTTCACAGAAACATAGGTCACCATATCCGTTAACCAAAACACCACAAAACCGGTCCGGTTTCCCCTGCCCGCAATTTTTACAAGGTCCGGAGGCAGGAGTAAAAGTGGCGAGATTTACTAAAAGATTCAGGCTCCATCCCCACTCCTCAAAGGATCAGGGTTTGCTGAAAAGACAAGAATGTCTCCTAACGTTCATCAGCAATTCATAAATTAAAGGAAGGGCGCTATGACAGAAAAAACAAACTTTCAAGAATCACAGAATTCATTAGGGTTTATTGAAGCAATGCCCAAGCCATCCGAAAAGGAACTACAAGAGTATTATGAGCAAAAGTATTTTCAAAATAGTTCAGGGCCGTATTCTTTAGAATATCTTCCAGAAGAACTTAGCTGGTTCAAAAATATTGCAAAAGTTGCTAAACGAACCGCGGAAACACTTAATTTAAATAAATACTTACTTGACTTAGGATGTGGAGAGGGTTATTTCACAAGCTATTTTTCCGAATCTGGCTGGCAAATTTCCTGTTGTGATTTTTCCGACTTTGCCTTAAAAACTCACAATCCAAAGCTATTACCCTTTTTCAAATCTGGGGATATTTATGAATTATGTAACTATTATGCTCAGAACGACGAAGATTTTGGATTGATAAATCTTCAAAATGTTTTGGAACATGTACTCGACCCTATCTCACTGTTAGAAAACATAAAACCGATATTAAAAAATAACCATTCGGCCCTGCGAGTTAAAGTTCCAAATGATTATTCCGATTTCCAAAAGCAACTAATTGAGTCCGGCAACACAGAGAATACTTGGTTTAATCCACCAGAACATTTGTCTTACTTTAATATCGATGGGCTGAAAAAAACACTTGAACATTGCGGATATAAAATTGTCTCTCTTCAAGCAACTTTTCCTATTGAATTGTTTTTGGCAAATCCTCACTCGAATTACTGGCAAAAACGTGAATTGGGGAAAGGTGCCCATTCAACACGAATCCTCTGTGAGAACTTCTTAATTGATAAAAATGTCGACGATTACATCAACTACTCTGAAGCTGCTGCCCGTCTTGGATTTGGTAGAGAACTGATTGCCTACATCACGCTTGGTTGATTCTTCCTCAACCTCTTATTTTTGCGCCTGCCTACCGAAAAACCTACAAAACAAAACCTCGCCAAATCTGGCGAGGTTTTGTCTTTCTGATATATTCAACAGTGCCCTAGCCGATCAGATCCCAGTCTAATGGAGTTCCGCTTTTCAGGCTCCTGTTGACCTTTCGTCCGAGCAAATGTCCAAAATATTTTGGTGGCAGACCAAAGCCGGGCCGTATAGCACGTAAATTCTTCCCCGTCAGCTCTTCGCCTTCCTGTATATCCTCTACAATATATAGAGAACGCCGAAAGGCCAATGCCTTCTGTTCCCTCTCCGTCGGCCCGTAACTGACCTTCCCCACCGACTGCCAAGCACGTTTGCTCTCGACTACAAGCGCACACAGCTCCTTCGGCTCCAGTGAGAAGTCCGAATCCACCCCACCATCGGCTCGGTTCAAGGTAAAATGCTTCTCTATTACCGTCGCGCCTAGCGCCACACTCGCCACGGCCACTCCCACTCCCAGAGTGTGGTCTGAAAGCCCAACTTGGCAGCCGAACAATTTGTGCATATGGGGAATGGTCAGAATATTTGTGTCTTCGGGAGTTGCAGGATAGGTGCTGGTACATTTAAGCAGAATCAGATCATTACAGCCGCCTACGCGAGCAGCCCGCACGGCCTCATCAAGTTCGGCTATCGTAGCCATACCTGTGGAGATAATTATCGGCTTGCCGGTAGCGGCCACCTTGCGAATAAGTGGGATATCGATATTCTCACAAGAAGCGATCTTGTATGCCGGACATCCGAGGGTTTCAAGAAAATTAACAGAGGTTTCGTCAAAGGGGGTGCTGAAGCAGACCAGCCCCAACTCTCTGCACCTGTCAAAGATCACCTCATGCCACTCCCAAGGAGTATGAGCCTCCTCGTAAAGTTCGTACAAGGACCTCCCGTGCCACAAACTATCCGGGTCCTTAATGAAAAATTCCCCCTCGCTAATATCCAAGGTCATTGTGTCGGCAGTGTAGGTCTGGAGTTTCAGAGCGTGAGCCCCGCAAGCCGCCGCAGCTTCAACAATCTCCAGAGCTCGGTCAAGAGACTGGTTATGATTTCCGGACATCTCGGCAATGATGAAGGGAGGAGCATCTTCACCCACCGGCCGGCCAGCAATTTCAACTTTGCCAATCACCGTCATTAAAGAACCTTTCTGCAAATCAAATAATGTTTAGAAAACTTTTTGCGGCAAAAAATATTCCACAAGCCGGGAAACCCCTTTCGCATCGACCGCGGCGAGACCTCTGACGGTAAATGAACGAAGATTCTCCGGCGAACTGGCAAAACCCCGCAAAGCCTCCCGCATCTGCTCTAAAGTGACAGTTTCTGAGGTGCCAAGGAAGAAGAACAGTCCCTGTTCCCCTCCGTAGGCAGCCAACTCTTCCTGGTTCCGCGCAACAGCAACAACCAGTCCGGGAAGCCCCATGGCACATCGTTCCCAGGTGGTCGCACCTCCGGCGCCAATAGAAAGGTCGGCAGCCGCCATCAATTCGGCCATGTTAGATACCTGACAATGGAAATTGACCTGCGGCAAACTACGACAGAGGCTTTCGATTTCCTGGCGAAGGGGATTACCGGCGCCAACCACGACGTCAACGACGACATCCTCAAATTCGGCGGCGCGGAGTACCTCAAGGGCCTTGCCTGTTTCGTTGCCGAGGTCGCAACCGCCAAAAAACACTAGAATGCGCCGTACGCTCCCGTCCCTTGAGCGCAGGCGACCCCGCTCCAGTGCAAATTCGGGGCGCAACAAAGCGTATTCCGGTCCAAGAAGTTGCCTGCAACGAATAGGAAGAAGACCATCGTAACGGTTCTTCATCTCGGGATAGAGGTTCTGATCTAGAAGCAGGTCGCAGTCATGCGGACGGTCGGCGAGATCGTCTATGACGGCAATCTGCCGGACCGCTGTCCGCAAACGACTTT
>MAXT01000210.1 GCA_001751225.1 Desulfuromonadales bacterium C00003107
CAACGTTATCGCCTGCTCTGCCAGAAACTTGTCGTCATTCTACCCGAGCACCTACATGAACCGGAATTGAACACACCGCGCAAAGCCTTACTATTGCTGGCCAGGCATGGCGCCCAAAAGGCCCGAAACAATAACCAGCGACGCGCTTGCCTGGAGGCTCTCGATCAGCTCGGCAGTCCGGAGCTCTTGCAATTCTTCATCAACGCTCTATGCGACAAACACCAGCACAGCGGAGGCCGCAACAATATTATCGAAGCCATGTCTGTGCTGCAGGACAAAGCGGCCGTTGTGTTGGTCGACAGATTGGTCAAAGAGGACAACAGCCAGGTGCGAAAACTGCTGTCCGAGGCCCTGGTCAAGCTCGGGAACTGCGCCGCCCCGGCCCTGGTCGATCGGTTAGCCGACAACCGCTGGTATATTGTTCGTAATGCAATAGCCATTCTCGGCAAGATCAAGAATCGCAAAACAGTCATTCACATCCGTCCTTACCTCGACCATCGCGATTACCGCGTGCGGCGAGAAGCGGTTAGAGCTTTAAGCCTTGTCGGCGGCCCCGTTGCCTTCAAGAGCCTACAGACATTAATTGACGGCCGAGACCGGGAGCTATGTCCGCTGGCAATTGTCGCACTGGGAGCAATGCAAAATGAAGCTGCCGTTGATCCGCTACTTAGACTGCTGGGCTCCTTTGACCCCATGTTAAAGAACTTTGACCTCAAGAAAAGAGCAATCAAGGCCCTTGGCGCTATCGGCGCGCCACAAGCCGCGCCGGCCCTGATAAAGGTTCTCAAACGAAAGCGCTTCTGGAAACGCAATCTTTACAATAAGCTGCGCAGCTGCGCAATCCAGGCTTTGGGCAACATCGCCACCGAGAACTCACTGGCGGCCCTCGAAGTCGCAAGCAAAGACTCTTCACCACTGATTGCCCATATTGCGAGAGAAGCCCTCGACAAAATATCCGCAAGGACCAAAAATGAATCCTGAATTCTTTCAGCAGATTGTCACAAGCTTTACCAGTGCCTATAAAGGGTTACATCTTTACCCCGCCCAACATCCCACCATTCGCAATCAACTGGAAAAGCTACAGCTGCGCCTGACCGCCCATCTTGAACAACGAGAAATGTTGAAAATGGGTCTGCTGGAAGATACGTTGTTCATCGATGATCACCTGTTCGCCATTCAAACTCCGGCCACCGCAACCCTCACCCAACTACTGAAGCAATTAAAGATCGAGGCCCTCGAATTTCACCGGGGCCTTACCGAAAGTGAACTGCTTAATTTTCTGCAACTATTAAGACACCGCGACATCGACCCGGAAGATCTGGAGATGTTATTGGCGGAACGAAATATCGAGCACATTCGTCTGGCAGGCGGTAATCCCGACGAAGACCAAGAACCACGCCGGGTCTATGGTCGAGCCATGACGGTTGTTAATGAAGTTTTCGAAGACGTCCACTTGGGGCGTATACCCTGTTCAAAAAAGGCCAAACAGGTCGTCAAGGATATGGCCAAACTTACCATGTCCGACCCCCATGCCCTATTTGCCCTGTCGATGCTCAAAAGCTACGACAACTACACCTTTACCCATTCAGTCAACGTCTCGGTAATCGCCCTGGCGGTCGGTCGGGCCTGTGAACTCCCCGAAGAGCAGTTGCGCACCTTGGGCCTAGGCGGATTGCTACACGACATCGGCAAGCTGAAAATCGATCTGGCGATCATCAACAAGCCAGGACGCCTGACCGAGCAGGAATTTGCCCAGATCATGAACCATCCCCGCCTGGGAGCGGACATCGCCCACAACACCCCCGGCATTCCCCCGAGCGCGATTGATATCGTACTGGGCCATCATCTTCGCTACGATCAACAGGGCTATCCAGCCGATGCTCAACTGCATGGACCTCCAGTAATGCCCAATATAGCGGCCATTGCCGACACCTATGATGCGATCACCACCCTGCGCGCCTACCAGCGACCGGTTACTCCGCGGCAAGCCATAAGCAAGATGCAGGAGGTCAGCGGCTCCATGCTTCACCCGGAATATCTAAAAGCCTTTATCACCTCCCTGGGCACCTATCCGGTCGGCAGCCTGGTACGCCTGGCAAACAACGAAATAGGCCTGGTGACACGGGTCGGCACCGACAACCCGGATGAAATCGAACTAAAAATTCTCTTCAGCGCAGACGGGCAACATCAGTTAGAACCGCACACTAGACAACTGGCCAGCATTAAAAAACATCAGGTGGTGGCCGAAGTCGACAGCTTTATCAAAGGCATCAATCCGGTGGACTATTTTTAAGCAGAATTGTAACAGTGGGAGGAGGACGATTTAAGAAGAAGGGGCGGGATCATCCGCTTCATCGAGGTGCAATACACCAAGAGCCTTGGCGGCCAGGGACCGCACCATGGGACGTTGGTCTTTGAGCAGAGTCAGAAGATCGGCCTCAGCGGCCGGATCGGCAATGGCGGCCAAGGATCGCAAGGCACTTTTCACCAACTCTTCATCCGGCTCTTGCAATAGGGCCGTTAAAAAGGGAGTGAGACGACGGTCGGAAAAGTTGCCGAGAGCTTCGGCGGCATGGACTCGAACCGCCGGATTGGGGTCTTTGAGATGTCTTACTATATACTTCAGGACTTTAACATTCTTTTTCCGGCCCAAAACCTGTAGAGCGGCACCACGAACATCTGCATCCTTGGCGTTAAGTGCGGCAACCAGCGGCGAGAAGATTTTGGAACTAGCCACCTGCTCCAGAGCATAAATGGCTCGAACCTGCTGATCGCGACTGCCGGATTTCAGCACCTTGGCAATTGCGTCAAAACCTTGCACGGATTCAAGGTTTTCCAAAGCGGCTGCGGCGGCTTCGCGCACACATAGTTCCGCATCGCTCAGCGCTTCGACCAGGGCTTTTTTTCGTCTTTCAAGCATCAATACCCTCACAAAAGTTATCGCGCTTCCTAAACGCACCCTAACAGAAAGCAATAGACGGTGCAACGGCTTTAGCTTCGGCACCCTTGTGGGGGCCGAAATCCCCCAACCGGTGAACCAACGCAGGACTTGAACCTAACGAGAGTTCCTGTTATTATTGGTCGCTGAACCCTCAATAGTTAAGGCATCTTTATGCCACTAGCCATAGATGAGGGGGTCGAGCCCTGAAGATATCCGCCTGGAGCGCTTACATGTTCGAAATTTTGCAAAACGATACGCTGGCACCGAACGTTCACCGATTGGTGATTCGTGCCCCGCGGATCGCCAAAGCCCGTAAATCTGGACAATTTGTCATTGTCCATCCGGAACAGGGCGGTGAACGCATCCCCTTAACCATTGCCGATGCCGATCCACAAGCGGGTACCATTACGCTGTTTATCCAAGCCGTCGGCCCCTCGACCCTGCAGATCGTCGGCACCCCTGTTGGCGACAGCTTGCAGGACATCGCCGGACCGCTAGGCAAGGAAACCGAAATCGAGAAGTGGGGCCGAGTGGCCTGTGTCGGCGGAGGGGTCGGTACCGCTGTCCTCTTCCCCCTGGCCAAAGCCCTGGCCGATGCCGGCAACGAGGTGACCACCATCATCGGTGGTCGAGCTAAACCGTTTATCATCCTGGCCGACGAACTCGCTGAATTTTCCCGCGAGGT
>MAXT01000211.1 GCA_001751225.1 Desulfuromonadales bacterium C00003107
AGATCGTTATGACAATGTACCGACAGGATCGCCTGGTCGATATTGGGCACATGCTCCTTGAGATACTTGATGATATCGAAGTACTCGGAAGGGATAGTATAGCCAACAGTATCGGGAATGTTCACCACTTTGGCACCGGCGGCAATGACCTCCTCCACCACCTGGGCGAGAAAGGGCAGACGGGTCCGAACCGCATCCTCTGCGGAGAATTCAACATTTGGTGTATAACCGGCAGCTCGGCGCACGGCAGCCACGGCGGTGTCGAGCACCTGCTGTTCACTCATCTTGAGCTTATACTTCAAGTGAATGTCGCTAGTGGCAATGAAAGTATGAATCCGGGCCCGTTCCCCGGCTGGTTTGAGAGCCTTCCAAGCGCAGTCGATATCCAGGTTGCTGGCACGGCTGAGGCCGCAGATCTGACTGCGGCTGGTGGCTTTGGCGACCCGTTTGACGGCTTCAAAATCCCCTTCGGAAGCGATAGGAAAGCCGGCCTCGATGATATCGACATTAAGCTTTTCGAGCTGAGTAGCGATACGCAGTTTCTCGTCGATATTCATGCTGGCGCCGGGCGATTGCTCGCCGTCGCGCAAGGTAGTATCAAAAATCTTGATAGTCTTAACGTTATCCATGTGACCTCCAGAGGATCTGTTGTGCATCCGATTCAACGGTGCAGGGAGTCCTGTGTTGAGTAGTTCGGCAAATACGGTGTATTGGGTGTTGGCTGGGAACTCCCAGCTCACTCAGGTCCGATTCCACAAGACCACCTCCTTTCCGTGTCATGGTTGAAACTGACTTTTCGGGTACCCGCAGACAAAAAAAAGCACCCGCCCATAAACAGGGGCGAGAGCTTCAGCTTCGCGGTACCACCCTGATTCAGCCGCCGTAGCGGCCCTTCTTTAACCCTTTACGCGGGCTGACGTCCTTGGCTAACGGCCTTTTTCAAAGCATCCGCTTCACCAAGGCGGCTCCGAGGCGAGTTCAACCTTACCTGTACCGGCTTGCAGCAACCGCCGGCTCTCTGCAACAGGTAATAGGCTTACTACTCCTCTTCAACACCTTTACATTGAGCTGAGGCTCATTTAAACCAGATCGGCCCAGAAAGTGTCAAGGGCTTTTACGGCAAAAGCCCTGGAATGTCGTCGATTTTAAGGCAGACAAAACAGCCTTTCAGTAACCTAAAACTTCTACTCATCTCCCTGCCTTCGGCGAATGCGGCGCAGCAGGGGCAGACGAAACAGATAGCTAGCAGGACCCGACAGCAAATATATGCCAAACAGTGCGAAAATCATGATCTGTGGTTCGGCCACCACCACGATGATCACAAAGATCAACAACACCAGAAAACCGAAGGGCTGGCGCTTGACCATCTCGGGATCCTTGAAGGAATAGTAGCGAACATTGCTGACCATAAGCAAAGCCAACACATAGATGAGAATCAGTACGGACACCTTACGGATACTACCCGAGCCGCCCAAATGATAAAAGAGCAACACGCAGCTGGCCACCATGCTCGCTGCAGCAGGAATCGGCAAACCGAGAAAACGCTTCGACTCGACGGTGTCAACTTGAACATTGAATCGGGCCAGGCGCAGGGCGCCGCAGACCACGTAGAGAAAAGCTGCCAACCAGCCAAGTTTGCCAAAGGGTTTAAGCGCCCAGGAATACATAAGCAACCCGGGAGCGACACCAAACGCAACCAAATCGGCCAGCGAGTCGTACTCAACACCAAAGCGGCTTGTGGTACCGGTCAGTCGAGCGACCTTGCCATCCAGCACATCAAAAATTGCCGAGATGAGAATGAACCAGGCAGCCACATAGTAGCCACCATTCATAGTGGCGATAATACCGTAAAAGCCAGCGAACAGGGTGCCGGTGGTAAAGAGGTTTGGCAGCAGGTAGACACCCTTGCGCAAGCTCTCCCGACGATCGAAAGAGGACGAAGATTCGCTCATTTTAGGTAACCCAAAATGGTTTCTCCAGCCTTGGCCCGATCACCGACCTTGATTAGCACATCGGAATCGGCAGGAAAGTAAACATCGACCCGGGAGCCGAAGCGTATCAGACCGCAGCGCATGCCCCGCTTGAGCAGGTCGCCGATTTGCGGATAGACGACAATCCGTCGCGCAATCAGACCAGCGATCTGTACAAACAACAGTCGCTTACCTGAAGGGTGCTCGACCAGGGTACCGGCCTGCTCGTTCTGCAAACTAGCCTTATCGAGGGCAGCGTTAAAGAACTCACCCTTATTGTAGAACTTATCGACCACCTTGCCGTCACAGGGCGCCCGGTTAACGTGCACATCGAATACCGACATGAAGATACTAACCTTAATCGCCTCGCTCTTAAAGTAGCGTTCCTCAGTCACCGGCCCAACGAACACGACCTTGCCGTCCGCCGG
>MAXT01000212.1 GCA_001751225.1 Desulfuromonadales bacterium C00003107
GGCATGAACGAGGGGGCTTGTTTGGTGACTGCGAATGAGTGCACATAGAGGCCAGTTATGTGTAAATATTGTAGGTACGTGTTTAGCTAACCGACAAGATTACACAGATTTCCACAAGATTTCTGTGTTAATCTCGTGAAATCTTGTGTAATCTCGTGGTTTTATATGTGGATATCCACACAATACTCGAGTAAGTACTCAATCTCGTGGTTTTTTCGCCTCAGCTAAACACATACGTTGTGTTTACACAAGACAACCCCGGGTAACCGGAAAATAATAAAAAGTCTCAGAAAACCAGAGAAGCGAGATGCCAAACTCGAATAGCGAAAACATAGCGATCATGCATATCGCCGCAATAATGGCAGAAGCAAAGCCTAAGCATCCTCAATAAGATAAAACCCCGCGGACCCAAACCTCCGGACCCGCGGGCACAACATCAGCCCTACGCCGCTGCAACCACTTTCTCGAGGTCCAGCAGAATCAGCAATTCCCCGCCATTCAGCTTGCCGACGCCTTTGATATACTCTGAATCGATATCGGTGCCAGCAGCGGACTCAGCCAGAATCTCGGGAATTGCCTCAATCTCCTTTGTTGGCATTCGCAGAACCTCGCTCACTGAATCCACAACCATACCAACGGGAACGCCATCTGGCTCAACCACAATCATCCGTGAACTGTCGTCTTTATCCTTCTCGGGAAGCCCGAACTTTCTCCTGAGGTCAGTTACTGTCGTTACCTGACCTCTGAGATTGGTGACCCCGTCCACGTAGTACGAGGTATTCGGAATCGGCGTGGTATCGCGCATGTTTGTGATCTCTCGCACCTGGCTCACATCGACGCCGTAGAGTCCGCTATCGAGTGTGAAGATCACGAGTATCGCTTCGTCGGACTGCTTCCGGATTGCTTCGTCTGCTTCGTCCATTGTATAAACCCCTGGGGCGCCCCTACGCAGCCCCCATATCCCGCGTCTTGAACTTGGAAAGCTCGTTCATCATCATCTGTGCAACATCACTCAAGCCCTGCGCTTCCGCTGTCAGTTCCTGTATCGCCGACGTCTGCTCCTGCACCGCCGATGAACTCTCTTCTGATGCGGATGCGCTCTCCTCGGACACGCTTGCGACCTCGTCGATTGCGGCAACAACACCCTTTGCAATATCAGCCGCACGCCCGGCACCGGTATCGATCTCCTGTATCATGGTGTTGACCCCATCCAGTGCGCCGGTCACCTTGTCGACTCCTTCCAGTGCGACGTGCAGCAGTTCCCCGCCTTTCGCCGACTCCTCAACAGCGATTCCGGTTGCTGATATTGCGTTCTCTCCTGAACCCTGTATGCGCTCAACTGCAACCGCTGACTCGGCAGCCGCATCCTTGACCTTCTCTGCGAGGTTCTTGACCGCATCAGCAACAACAGCAAAGCCCTTGCCAGCTTCACCGGCTCTTGCCGCCTCAATTGCTGCGTTCAAGCCCAGCATATTGGTCTGATCAGCGACATCGGTTATGACCTCGCCCATGCTTCCGACCCTCTCAATTGCCGTGTTCATCTCGCCCACAGTATCGGATGTCTTTGCGACACCTTCCTGAATCGACGACAGACCCTCGAGTGTCTTCTGCGCTGCATCCTGAACCTCCTGTGATATCCGGACAGCTTCGTCTCCCTGCTCTCTCGATTTGCCTGCGCTTACAGATGTCTGCTCGACCTGTGATGCCACATCCGCAATACCCCGTGATGCGTTCTGCGCAAGTTCCGCAAGCCTCTGCGAGCCCTCTGCAACCTGCTGGGATGCTGATGCGAGTTGCTCCATTCCCGCGTTCATCTCCTCTGCTGCCGAGGAGAGCCCCTGCGCTGTGCCGAGCACCCGGTCACCAACGCCTCTTGTGCTCGTGATCGTGCGGGAGATCACATCCACCAGACCGTCAAGAGCATTTCCGAGATTGTTATAGTCGCCCTTGAGTTCGATCTCTGGCTTCACGGTCAGATCACCATCGGAAGCACTCTTGGCGATCCTTTCCGTTTCGCTTATGATCGACTGCAGATTATCCTTCATCTCCCCAAACACCCGTGCAAGCTCGCCTAACTCGTCGTTTGAGTCAACCTTGAGGTCATATCCAAAGTCGCCATCCCTGATCTTGTTTGCGCCGATCATGACCTCGTTTAGTGGATTTGTGATCGCCTTTGAGATTACCATTGCAATTACTATCCCGAGAACGATTGCAATCACAACGAACGCAACAACCGCAGACTTCGCGCTCGCTGCCGCGGCATCCGCGTCTGATTGTGCACTCACTACCAGTTCCTGCGCATTCGCCTGAACCGCCCTCCCGTGGGTTACGAGCGGACCGGTGGTGGCAACAAATCCATCGATACTGTTTATGATTGAGACAAGTTCCATAAACGTTGCCTGGTATGCCCCAATATCCCTCTTGATCGCGCTCTTGTCCGAAGCGGTAAGAGCTGATGCATCAATTGCTGCCTGAAGTGTGCTTATTGCACCCTTCGTATCATCGACATACTCCACATCGTGGCGCATGATAAAGT
>MAXT01000213.1 GCA_001751225.1 Desulfuromonadales bacterium C00003107
TTGTAAAGTAACAAGGCGCCGCCATGATAAGGGATGACGGGCAACAGAATGAACAGTCGCTCGGCAAAAAGCCCGGTCAATACCAACAACGAAACAGCCGAAACAAAGCGTAAGTCGCCTTTGGCCTGGCTGCCGAGCAAGGCGACAAAGGGAACCAGAAACAGGCCGAGCAGAAACAGCCAGCATAGCTCCCGTTCGGGGAAACTGGCCAGTCGTTCGGTGACGAAGTGAACCTCTTCGGGCAGGTTGGCATACCAGATGAGCAGGAACTGGGCGAAAAACAGTCCAGCCCAGAGGATGCTGAAACCGAACAACAGTAAGCCGACATCCCGCAAGTGATGAGCCGTATCCTTTGGCGCAATCTGCATCCTGGGGCGGAAGTAGAGCAGCATGGCCAGCCCAGAAACGGCAATACCGGCATAGAGGGCTTCGGTGAAGAAGTAAAGGCCGAACATGGTGCTGATCCAAGGGTAAGCCGCTGACATGAGCCAGTCGAACCCTAGTAGGCTCTGAGAAAGAACAAAGGTTGCCAGATAGATCACGGCATAACGGTCCTTGAAGGGGGCGCCGCTGGTGCTGTGCAGGGCCAGTTGCCGACCGGCAAGAAAAGTTAACAGTAAGCTGACCAGATTACGTCCCATAAAGAAAGGCCGGTTGAGCCAGATAGTGGGATGGTCGCTCCAGGGGAAAAGGTCAAGCTGGGGCCAGAGCAGGGCGAAGAGTAGCGCCAGAAGTAACAGCATGGGGTAGAGGGCGAGCAGCTCGCGGCGCAGGGAGGCGATCCATTGGGCTCGCACCAGGGCGGTCACCGCCGCGACAGCGACTGCACCCTGAATGATGGATCCCCAAAAGGTCAGGGTGAGGAGCAGTGAGCCGGGTTGATCGATGAGTCCACCGTATTCAATGAGACCGATGGTGGCGGCCAGAATCAACAGCAGGCTATAGCAGCCGCCGATGCTCAGTTTGGTGTCGTGCATGGGGCCACCTCGTCGGCAATGGTGATGATAAATCGCGAGTCGAAATCCTGTTCTTCGATCAGAGCATCGACTTGGGGCAGCCTGGCCAGAATTAGAAAGCCGGCAAAGGAGGCCAGCGCTCCGACCAGGATAGTCATCAGATAGCCGATAAGCAGAAAGGCTGGTACTGCCACAATCGGTTTGCCGCCGGTGATGACGGGCCAGTCGAGGGAGGTTAGAGCCGCCAGCAGGAAGCCGCCGCCGAAACCTGCCAGAGCCCCTCCCAGGGCAAATAATGGTAATTTGCTCGGTGTCTGGCCAAGCAATGTTTCGACTTCGCTGAGAGGGTAGGGGGTTCGCACTTCTAGTTGTTCACTGGGTACGCCGTTCTTTAGCAATTGTTCCAACTGCTGCAGAAAGGTTTGCTGATCGTGAAAGAAAAGCTGTTGGGCCATATCAGCGCTCCTTCAGTTCGGTAATCGACAATACCGGCAGAATCTTGATGAAGAGCAAAAAGAGCAAGAAAAACAAACCAAAAGAGCCTGCGGTAATGCCGATCTCGGTAAGGGACGGGGTGTAATTCCCCCAGGCATAAGGGTCGAAGTCCCTGGCTAGGGAAGTGACCACGATAACAAACCGCTCCAACCACATACCCACGTTGACCAGCAGAGAGAGGATGAACAGGTAGGTCAGGTTGCGTCTCAGGCGGCCGACAAACAGGGTTAGTGGCAGGATCGCGTTGCAGCTGATCATAATCCAGAACAGCAGTCGGTAGTCGCCGAGAGCGCGAAAACGGAATTGTTCCATTTCATATAGATTCCCGCTGTAGAAGGCCAGCCCCTGTTCGACAACATAAGCGAAGCCGACGATTAGAGAAGTTAGCAGCAGAATCTTGGCGATGGCTTCGATATGCGAGATGGGAATGTAGCTTTCCAGGCGCAGTAGGCGGCGCATGGGAATCACCAGCGTAATGACCATGGCTGTGCCGGAGAGGATGGCCCCGGCCACAAAATAAGGGGCGAAGATGGTGGTGTGCCAGCCGGGTACGATGCTCACCGCGAAGTCCCAGGAGACAATGGAGTGGACCGAGGCGACCAGGGGAGTGGCAAAGGCGGCTAGAAAGAAATAGAGCTTGGTATAGTGGCGCCATTGTTGGGAGTTGCCGACCCAGCCAAGGGACGCCAGGCGATAGACTTTACCGACGAAACCGGGGCGGCGACGGGCGACGATGGCCAGATCGGGAACCAGGCCGACAAAGAAAAACACCAGACTGACCAGCATATAGGTGGAGACGGCGAATACGTCCCACACCAGCGGCGAACGGAAATTGACCCACAATTGACGCTGGTTGGGGTAAGGAAACAGGAAGTAGGCGAGCCAGACGCGACCGAGGTGGATCAGGGGGAACAAGCCTGCCACCATTAAGGCGAAGATGGTCATCGCTTCGGCGGCTCGGTTGAAGCTGGTGCGAAAGCGGGCGCGGAAGATATAGAGCACCGCCGAGATCAGGGTGCCGGAATGAGCGATGCCGACCCAGAAGACAAAGTCGGTGATATAAACTCCCCAACCGACCGGGTGGCTGATGCCGGCAACGCCCATGCCGAGGGCGATCTGTCGGCTCCACAGGGCCATGCCGCCGAGAAACACCAATCCGGCTAAAAAAATGCAGGCCAGGTAGCAGCGACTCGGCCGACTCATGGCCGCGAGAACATCCTGTTCGATCTGCTCAGTGGAAGATGTGTTCTGCATGGTCTCTCAATCGTATAAATATCGGTCGTTAGCGACTGGTTCCGGTTACTCGGGGCGCAGGTAATGCACGCTCGGTTCGGTGCCTAGTTCGGCGAGGACCCGGTAAGCGCGCTGGCTATGGGTCAGGCGATAAATTTGCGACTCTTTATCGAGTAGATTGCCAAAGACGATGGCGCCAGCCGGGCAGCTCTGGGCACAGGCCGTGGTTACTTCACCGTCTTGTACCAGGCGTTTGTCGTCCTTGGCGCGATCCTTGGCGATGCGAATACGTTGCAGGCAGAGGGTGCATTTTTCCATCATTCCCTTGCTGCGCACAGGGACGTCAGGGTTACGCAACTGGTCAAGGGGCGGGGTGCGCTTATGCTGCCACCAGTTGAAACGCCGCACTTTGTAGGGGCAGTTGTTACTGCAGTAACGGGTGCCGACGCAGCGGTTGTAGACCTGCACGTTGAGTCCCTCGGGATTATGATAGGCGGCATAGACCGGACAGACGGCTTCACAGGGGGCATAGTTGCAGTGCTGGCAGAGCATGGGCAAAAAATCGACCCGACCGTGCTCATCGTAGAAGGGTTCAATGCGCAGCCAGGACATCTCTCTCCCGGCCAGATGGTCAGAGGCTCCAACCACCGGTACATTGTTCTCTATATAGCAGGAGGCGACACAGGCGCTGCAGCCGACGCAGCGCTGCAGGTCGATGGCCATGGTCCAGCGATAGTTTTCGTATTGTGGTTCGGGATAGAAGGACGCCCGGGGGCCGTGATGTTGCTGGTCGTTCTTTTTCTTGTGTTGGACCGGCTTGGGAATCAGGCCGCGCCCCTGTTGTGAAGGTGATCCCGCCAGGATTGGCAAGCGGTGCAGCTTTCCGGTAGATGTCAGCTTCAGGGCTTCCCAATAGCGCAGGGCCTCGCCGGTAACAGGATCGATGCCTGCCGCCGGGGCTGGCAGGCTGTCCATGGGCAGGGTCAGGACTTCGCTTGGCTGGCCGGGTTGGAGGCGCACCGGCTGTTTGCTCTGCCCGTCAGTGGATTTCATTTGCAGCTCGTCACCATCTTTCAGCCTAAGCAGGGCGGCGCTTTGCGGGGCGACGGAAACCCAACTGCCATAGGAAATGGTGGTAAGGGGGTCGGGAACTTCCGAGAGCAACTCCAGGCTGCGGCTGCGGCCGTCGAAGGAGCGGATTGACGGTGCTATGACTGCCACTGGCAGAGTCAGGGGAGCCTTCATTTGCAGGTTTTGCAACGCTTTTGCTGCGCGGACCCGGTTGAGGTGGATGGAAGGTTTTGGTTGGGGGGCAATCAGGAAACCATCCACCATGAATTGCTTAAGTTGTGCGCGGCTAAAGCGTTTTTGCCAGTTGTGTTGCAGATAGGTCTCCCAGTTGGCCGCCTGGCTTTTGCCGGTGGCCTGTTGCAGTAGTTTAAGCAGCAGGTCGCCCTCGCTAAGAGCCTGATGTCGCGGGGATGCCAACGGTTGCAGCAGGCCGATGATGCCCCGGCGGGGCTCGGTGTCCCCCCAGGTTTCGAGGCCATGAGCCAGAGGCAGGATCAAGTCCATCTGGTCGGTGGTGTCATCGGCTAGATCCGCCAGGCCGACCTTCAGCTGTGCTTTGGCCAGAGCCGCTTGCAGCCCCAGAGCCGTGGGGCTGTGGCGAACTGGATTGCAGCGGCTGATGAATAGCACCCCGATGCGGTCAGCGGCGAGCTGCTGGCTTAACTCTTTTAGGTCCAGCAGGGAACCGACCCGCGAATAATTTTCTGCCGCAGAAAAATCCAGACCGCCCCAAGGCAAGGCCGTCAACCACTGTAATAGAGCGCCGAGAAGGGCGACCGGTTGACCGTTAAGATGGCCGGTAGCGACCCCGCCGACAATCAATAGTGGTTTTTTGGCTTGTACAAAGCGCGAGGTTAATTCCTGCAGTTGTTGGGGTTTTAAGCCGGTTGCAACAGCGGTTGCGGCGAGGTCTGTGCTTGGAAGCAAGTCCTGCAGTGCTTGTGGCCAGCGGCTCCGATACCGGCTCTGGGAAGCCAGGGACTGCAGCAGCCAGAGCAACAGCGCCCCTTCACTGCCGGGTGTCAGGACCAGTCGGTCGTCAGCATTGGCACCGGTGAGGGAATAGTGTGGTTCCAGATGCATCCAGTGGCGTTTTTGATCTGCTGCCAGGGTGCTGGCCTGAGCGGTGTAATCGACGGGGCTGAGAAAGGTCTCGAGCAAGTCGGCACCGATGGTGATCAACAGATTGGCTTGGTCAACCCGATAGCGCGGCAGGTCGGCCCGGTCAAAGAGCAAGCCATAGCTTTGCCGCAGGGCGGCGTGGGAAAAGGGCTCAAACTCAGCCAGCCGTTCGATATCCAGAGAGTCACAGAACCCTTCGATGAGGGTATTCAGGGTGCCGCTGGTGCGACCGGCCAGCCAGGTATTTTTCCGGCCTTGCTGACGGCTAAGCTGCAGAGCTTCGGTGATTTCAGTTAATGCCTGAGCCCAGGAGATCGCCTGCAAACGACCGTCGGTTTGACGTTTAAGAGGGGTCTGCAATCGCTGCGGATGATAGAGTCGCCACAAGGAGGCCTGACCGCGCAGGCACAGACCGCCGCGATTGACAGGATGCCGAGGGTTTCCTTCAAGCTTGACCGGGCGGTTTTCCCGGATGCGGGCCAGCAGGCCGCAGTGGGCTGGGCATTCACAACAGGTCGATGGCTGCCAGGTTTCGGTCCCTGGAATGATGCCGTCTTCGGCTGGCACCAGTAGCGACACGAGCTCCTTCTGGCCCTTTTCGGAACCGCAGGACGAGAGTGCTGCGGCTCCGGAAACCAGGCCCAGCATCTGTAGAAACTGCCGTCGATCCATTCTTGATTCTCTCCGTTAAATCAGAAACTTTCCAGTGCTCATTCAAAGGGGGCAGATGAATACTACTTATGGCAGGTAGCGCAATCAAACGATGCGCCACGGCTGCGGTGGCAGCTCAAGCACCAGCCCATTTGCAAGGAGCGGACTCTGCGCACTTCCTGCATTTCAACGATGGCGCCATGACAGGCCGTACAATCCAGGCCGCTGCTGACGTGGCGCTTGTGAGAAAAGTAGATGAAGTCGGGTACTTGGTGAATGCGTTGCCAGCGAATCGGTTCGCCCTTTTGCTGATAGCTCAATAGCTTCTGGATTTCTGGCCGCTCGGTGGCGATGGATTGGTGGCAGGAAACACACTTGGCTACGGTCGGCATGCCGGCTTGCGGACCCTGTGTTACCGATTCGTGACAGAAGTCGCAGGCCAGGCCCAGACGGCCAGCATGAACTGTATGAGGGAAAGCAATGGGTTGGCTGTTATCCCGAT
Organism: Desulfuromonadales bacterium C00003107; assembly: GCA_001751225.1. Taxonomy (GTDB): domain Bacteria; phylum Desulfobacterota; class Desulfuromonadia; order Desulfuromonadales; family Syntrophotaleaceae; genus Syntrophotalea_A. Next base: position 6,031 of record MAXT01000213.1, read on the forward strand.
GCGTTGCAGGCCTGAACCAGGCCAACGCTGCAATGAGAAGTAAAAAGCCGCCAAAGTAGGCGCATAACAGGGAATGGGGCAACCACTTGGGCATTGTGAAGCCTCTTTGGGCCGAGCAGCAGGTTGAAGGAGTTTGCCAGGGGACCGACAGAAAAATCGGTGATCGGTCCTTTAAGCCCTATAACTACCTAGTGCGGCGTTGATTGAGCCGTTTGGTGATCAAGCAGATAATCGGCTACGGCGCCAGCTTCTTGCTCTGTCAGGCCGAGGTTGGGCATCGCCGGATAGTCTGGGTCGACCTTTTGCGGATTGCGCAGAAAATCCGTCAGTTTAGCTTTGTTCGGACGATATGCTGCGAGCACGCTGTTGAGCGGCGGCCCAATCAGGCGTTGGTCGAAACGATGACAGACGCTGCATTTTTGTTGGAACAGTTGGTTGCCGTCGACTGCCGGTGATGTTTTTAGTTTTGCTGCAGCCTGTGGAGCAGGCGGGGTGGCCGTTTCCTGACTCGTCACCGGAGGGAGTTGTAGACCGGCCAGAGTGGCCCCTGTAAGGGTGTTCTCGCGAGCGGTTTGAGCTCCCAAAACCCAGAGCATGGCCAGTATCATAATGCCGGTCAGGGGGGGCGCCAGAGGCAGTGGTCGTTTTTGCAACAGTGGCCTGATCGTCATCAGGGCCAGGCCAGCACTTGTCATCAGGGCCAGGGCGGCAATCAGATAGAGATCCAGGGAACGGGCCAGTTCTGGGATCAGCAGCAACTCCAGAACCTGAGAAAGAGGCCAGAGCAGTGCTGCTACGAAAATTAGTAGCTTGCGGATGTGACGACGGTCGAGTCCGGCCAGCATTAGAGCCAGCAGGGTGAATTGAGCAAAACGGACGGCGCCGTGCCAGGATAATAGTAACGGTGGCCGGCTGGTGAGAAAGGGCCAGGTCTCAGGGGTTAGCAGCAGGCTTTCGGCGTTAAGAAGAAAATAGCAGATCGACAACAGTAATAAATCGCCGGCTGCAATCGCAGCGAGGGACAGGCGCCCGGTTGAGTGAGCTCCCCTAAGGTGCTGCCGGGCTGCCAGAATGAGGGCTAGGCCGATGATGAATAGGACAGTCACCCCCCCCCAGAAGTGGCCGTTGAAAAGTGCTGCGCGATAGGCGATTTTCATCAGCAGCAGGTTGCAGGCCATGACCAGGGCGATTAACAGACCGGCACGTCTGCCGGTAAGCACTTTGGGCCCGGAAGAGGTTTCGGGCGGGGGCGGGAGTAGAGAGCTGGTTGTAAAGAGGGTTTTGCCGGGCAGGGCGAGCAGAGCCTCGCCCACCAGGTAGCCGAGGGACAGGCAGAGCAGGGTCTGGCAAGCACCCTGCATCACTTTGATAAGGAGCAACTGTTCCTGGATGACCGGCAGCATTCGGGATCCCTGGGATGTGGGAGGAAAGGGATTGCAAGACCATTGGCGGTCAGTGTGCAACCGTCAGCCTAGCTCAGATAAGCTACTTGGTCATTAAAGCATAAATCCCTTGTTTTGCAACACTTTTGCCCTTTGCGTGCAGATTGGACGACCCTTTTAGTTGCTGTTCGAGAGAACAGCCGTTACAGGGATTCGTAATGTAGGAGTTCGAGGACTGCTGGTGTGCAGAGTTACATAGCCGGCATAGCGGCTTTTGTTCGTGTTGGGAACTAAGCGGATAGAGATCTGTACGTTCTTTCCAGGCTCAAGTTGCGAGGAGGAAAGCTCAGCTTGGAGTTCCTCACTGGTGGTTTTAAGGTTGGAGAGGAATAGCTTTGTAGTGCCATCGTTACGCAGGTTGATGGTGCCTGTGAAGGGCGCTTTGCCTTTTCCGGCGCTGAACTGTAGACGTCTGGGCGAGACTAGCAGTTCCTTTTGCACCTCGCCCTGTAGGCGGAACGTGGCCTTCTGTTGGTCGGGGTCGTTAGAATAGACATAGACCTTTTTGGTGACTGCTCCCTGGAATCCCTTGGAATTAAACGTAGTCTTTAATTCACCCCATTCGCCGGGGGCCAGTTCCTTCGCGGACAACAACGCTGCCGTGCAACCGCAGGAACTGCGTACCTTGCTGATGATTAGCGGCGTATCGCCGGTGTTTTGGAAGCGAAAGGTGTGTTCGGTTTTGCTGCCTTCTGCCACTCGACCGAAGTTGAAAAGCGCCGTTTCCGCCTGGAGGCGCGGGGTAGCCAGAACCGTTGTTGGCAGAATCAGGAGTGTCAGTAACATCAGTAGGTATTTCATCATTGTGGATGCCCTGTTGTTAGATGAAAACGTTGCTAATTCTATGGTAACTATATAGCACAAAAAAGGACTTGATTGCCAGAGGCCCGGGAACGGGCGAATAAATTGACACCCTATTTACCGATCTGCTATAGAATGACTTCGATTTGGACTTACAGGAAAAACGGAGGTTTATGCCGTCACGGGGATTGGAAAAATTATACAGCCGAGAGCATATCGCTCGGCGAGTTCAGTGCCTCGGTGAGGAAATCAGCCGTGATTACGCTGGCAAAGACCTATTGTTGGTTGGTGTGTTGAAGGGCGCTTTTTTGTTTTTTGCTGATTTGGTGCGGGCGATTTCCCTGCCAGCGAAGGTGGACTTTGTGAGGGTGGCCAGCTACGGGCCTCACACTCAGACTACAGGATTGGTGGAATTTCGAAAAGATCTGGAAATGTCTGTTGCCGATCGTCATGTTTTGATTGTTGATGATATTCTTGATAGCGGCTTTACCCTGGAAGCGCTCTGCCGGCAACTGGTCGGCCGCCAACCGGCAAGTCTTAAAACCTGCGTATTGCTCGATAAACGACATGCTCGACAAACATCCTTTGAGGCTGATTATGTCGGCATCAGTTTTGATAGCGGGTTTGTCGTCGGTTATGGCCTCGATTATCAGGAAACCTATCGAAACCTTGCTGATATTTATCTATTCGATCCGGCACTGTCGGTTTAGGGGGAGGATTTTTTGTGGTAATTCAATGCCCTCATTGCCAAGCCTGCTTCAAGCTGCCGCAGAATAAAGTAAAACCGGGCGGTACCAAGGTGCGGTGCACCAAGTGTAAGATCATTTTTATGGTTACTCCTCCTCAGGACGACGTTCTGACAGAGGATGCAAGTGCCGATGCCAGCGCAAAGGGGTTTGGCGAAGAGAACGCGCTAGACAAGGAACTCGATAGTGCCGATTTTTTTACCGATGGCGATGAAGGGGATGAGTTCCTGCTCGGCGAGACGACCTTTGAAGACGATGACGACGACTTTTTGGCGGTGGATGGTGCAGAGTTCGAGGAGCAAAGTGACTTAGACTGGTCCGATGATTCGGATCTGTCCCCTTTAATCCCGGATTCGGAACAGGCTGGCGAAATATCTTTTGCCGATGAACTTTTGTATGGAGATCCTGGGGAGCCTCAGACTGCAGAACCGCCGGCGCAAGAGGTGCCTCTGGAGGTTTCGCTGACCCTTGCAGAGGAGGATGAGCCCGAGATCGACGAGGCGGATTCGGGGCTGCCCGAAGAGGATTTATTTTTTGACGAAGGGTCGTCTCGCGTATCCTTGCCTGCTCCACGCCCACCGGCGGAGCGCCGCAAACAATCTTACTGGGGATGGATGTGGTTGCTGGTGTTGCTGCTTCTGATAGCTGGCGGTGGTTATGTCTATCATGCACGACAGCAACTGACGGCTTCTTGGCAGAAACTGCTGGTTGATTGGCAACTGATCCCAGCCCCGCCAGCCGAAGGCAAGGAGCTGAAACCGGTAAGTCTGACGGGTTATGTTTTAAACAACCAACGAGAAGGCCGGTTGTTTATAATCCAAGGTCAGGTGTTGAATGAAGGAGCCGAACCGCGGGCGACTATTGTCGTGCAGGGTAGGGTCTATGATGCTAAGGGCGTGCAATTGGCCCAGCAAAGAGCCTTTTGCGGCAATCCTATGGGCAAGGAGCAGCTTCGCGTTTGGCCGTTAATGCGCATGACAGAGCGGATGCAGAATCAGTTTGGAGAAATGCTGGCCAATCTTAATTTGGAACCACAGCGGGCCATCCCCTTTACCCTGGTGTTCAAGGATTTGCCCGGTGAGGTGGTGGCATTTGATGTAATCGTGGAGGCTAGCGAACCGGTTATCAAATAGCCGATATCGGCGCCAGTCTGAAAATGAAAAAGCCGCCTTAAAGGGCGGCTTTTTTCATTGTTGATAAATTTCCGGTCTAGGCGGTCTAGGCGGTCATTCGGTCAGGGCTTGGGCTCATCGTCTTTTTTGGTTTTCGGGGTGACGTCGATTTCGTCTTTCCCTTGGATGCTTCTGCGAAAATTATTGATGCCTTTGCCGAGGGCAGCACCGATTTCGGGAAGCTTGCGGCCACCGAAAATCAGCACGACAACGGCCAGAATCAGTATTAATTCAAAGGTGCCGGGTATTCCCATGCGTTCCTCTTCGGACCTTGTTAAAGGAAGAGAGGAGCGCCTTTAGGGGCGCTCCTCTCCGCTTTTTTGTCAGGGAGCTTTGATGCAGTCTACGGGGCAGCAGTCAACGCAAGCGCCGCAATCGGTGCACTCATCGGCGTTGATCACGCGGATGTCGCCCTGCTCTGCAATGGCACCCAGGGGACAGGAGTCGTCGCAGGCACCGCAGTTGATACATTCGTCAGTGATTGTATAGGCCATGGGGGGTCACATCCTTTGTGTTAAGATAAGATTCATCGTTTTAGTGTGTGAAGCATGATGGAAAAAGAGAAATAGGGGATCCCCTGAAGTCTCTCCATATCCGCTTTATTGTTAGGGAGCTTTGATGCAGTCTACGGGGCAGCAGTCAACGCAAGCGCCGCAATCGGTGCACTCATCGGCGTTGATCACGCGGATGTCGCCCTGCTCTGCAATGGCACCCAGGGGACAGGAGTCGTCGCAGGCACCGCAGTTGATACATTCGTCAGTGATTGTATAGGCCATGGGGGGTCACATCCTTTGTGTTAAGATAAGATTCATCGTTTTAGTGTGTGAAGCATGATGGAAAAAGAGAAATAGGGGATCCCCTGAAGTCTCTCCATATCCGCTTTATTGTTAGGGAGCTTTGATGCAGTCTACGGGGCAGCAGTCAACGCAAGCGCCGCAATCGGTGCACTCATCGGCGTTGATCACGCGGATATCACCCTGCTCTGCAATGGCGCCCAGAGGACAGGAATCGTCGCAGGCACCGCAGTTGATGCATTCTTCAGTAATGGTATAGGCCAAGGGATTCACCTCCTTTTCTTTAAGATAGGAATCATGGCTTGATGCCACAACGGTATATATACAACAGCTCCAGTTTGCTTGTCCACCCAAAAGCTGCCGATTGCTAGGCTGGTCCATAAAAGCCCTTGCAATTCCAAGGTCTCTGCTTTAGTATTCCGAAGTTTGTACCGGATACGGAAGGCGCTGTTTTTATAAAAAAGCGTTTTATTGTTCAAGAGTTAGGCGTCCTTTTAATGGTTTGCCTAACAAAAAAGCTAAGGGGAAAACTCATGGATATTCTTGCACTAAATTGTGGCAGTTCATCGGTAAAATATCAGCTTTATAACTGGGACAAAAAGGAAGTTATTGCCAAGGGCGCGGTTGAAAGGGTCGGAATCGGCGAGTCCTTCATTGCCCATGAAGTACCCGGCCGCGACGACTATAAGTTTGCCCAGGATTGTTCCGATCATACCGTTGCCATCGGCCTGATCATCAAGACCCTGACCGACGCAAAAGTTGGTGTCGTTAAGACCATGGATGAAATCTCCGCGGTTGGTCATCGTGTGGTTCACGGGGGGGAAAAGTTCGCCAGCTCGGTGCTGATCGACGTTTCGGTACTCGACGCGATCAAGGAGGTGCAACACCTGGCTCCCTTGCATAACCCGCCGAACATTATGGGTATCGAAGCCGCACAAAAGGTGCTGCCTAACGTTCCCCATGTAGCGATCTTCGACACCGCTTTCCATCAGACCATGCCCGAAGAAGCGTTCATTTACCCCTTGCCTTACGAGTGGTATGAAAATCATAGCGTGCGGCGCTACGGTTTCCACGGCACCTCCCATCTCTACGTGTCCAAGCGTGCCGCTGTGCTGCTCGGCAAGGACCCGAAGGAGTGTAATGTTATCACCCTGCACATCGGTAACGGTGCCTCCCACGCGGCCATTCGCGGTGGTGTCTGCGTCGATACCAGCATGGGTATGACTCCTCTCGAGGGTGCTGTTATGGGTACCCGCTGCGGTGATATCGACCCGGCGATCCCTACCTTCATGATGGAGGTTGAAGGCTACTCCGCTAAAGAGATGGACAGTATTCTGAACAAGAAGTCCGGTCTGCTCGGCATCACCGGTCAGTACACCGACCGTCGCGATATCGGTAATGGGATCGAGGCTGGCGACAAGCGCTGTCAGTTGGCTCATGACATCGAATGCTATCGCATTAGAAAATATGTCGGTTCCTATATGGCCGTATTGGGTAAGGTCGACGCCATCGTCTTTACTGCCGGAGTTGGCGAAATGGGTTCCGAAATTCGTCAGCAGGCTCTCGAGGGCCTTGAGGCTCTGGGAATCAAAATTGACAAGGAAAAGAATCTTAAAACTCGCACCAAAAAGGCCGAAGTGGAAATTTCCACTCCCGATTCGCCGGTCAAGGTATTTGTTATCCCCACCGACGAAGAGCTGGTCTTTACCGAAGATGTGGTCGGCATTCTGGAAAGCACCTATTGCGATCACATGGACTTCGAC
>MAXT01000214.1 GCA_001751225.1 Desulfuromonadales bacterium C00003107
GCCCAACTCATCCTTACTATCGACCTGCATGCGCTCTTCCAGACGACCGGCTTTTACCCGCCGGATCACACTGATCATGGCATGGATAGGCTCGGTCATCGCCGTAGCGGCGGCAAAAACCAGAGCGACTGATATCAGGCCGACAGTTAGGCCCAAAATCGTCAAGCTCGACCAGAGATGCTGCTTAATCTCGTTTGCATCTTGATAGAACTCGTCTTCGTAAGAACCGACCGCTACAATCCACTTCCACGGTTTGTAATAGAGATAGCGCACGATTTTCATGCGCGGTTCTGCATCGCCGATATTCTGCCAGGCATAACGGGCCCAGCCGTTCTTACTGGCCAACATCCGTTTCACCACGTACTGCCCTTCGGCATCCTTCATTTCCAGGATGTTCTGGCCGGCGCTTTCAGGATGCAGAGTCAAGGTCCCCTCTGTATCGAGGCAATAGATGTAACCGGTTTTGCCAACTCGCTTGGAATTGATTTTGTCCTTCAGGTCTGCAAAAGAACGTTTTTCAAATTCTCCATCTTCGTAGGTTTCCTCTAGATAGCCACCGGTAGCAATGATCCAGTCCCACTCTTTAAAATAGCGATAGGCAACCAACTTGCGGCGGGGCTTCTTGTCGCCCAGCATGGCATTACGCCAGGGATACACCGCGTAGAGAACCTCGCCCGGCGCAGAGGCAACCGCGGCCTGACAGATATCGCGGATGAAGTAGCGACCGTCTTCGTCCTGCTCGTCATAGATGTTTTCCCCTTCACGAGCAATATGGGCCAGGAGCTTCCCCTTACTGTTCATGGCGTAGATGTAGCCTGTTTCACCGATATTTACTTTTTTAAGGGCCTTGGTAGCGGCCTGCCTTGCCGCCTGCAGGCTGAGTTGACCACTTTGATAAAGTCGATGTTCGGTTTCCACCAGACTATAGGCTAGATCGGTGACCGTTCGCATTTCCCCTTTAACGGTCGCCTTTTTATCTTCCTTGTAAACCTGAAACTGCTTGTAGTGGGAATCAAGAAGGTCGATGGCAAAACGGCACAGGTGGTCAAGATCGTCCTTGCTGGCCTGGGTAATGCCTTGATAGGCCTGCTGATAAGCAACATAGCCGGTGACCACACCGACCACTATGAACGGCAGCAAAACCAGCGGCAACACCACCATCTGCAGTTTCCAGCGCAGCGGCAAACGAGAGAAGTAACGGGACAACAAAGGGGTCATAACAGACTTGCTCTTTTTCCGAATCGGCGGTCAGGGCCCCAGGCCTAGGGCGCTTACCACCACAGGAACCGGAGACTACAAATATGGCGACAGGATAACATCAGGAGGTCGTCAGCGACAAGCCCGCAGACAGGTTAATCCTCACCAACAGACAGACAAAAAAAGGGCCCCACCAATCTGGCAGAGCCCTTGTCCTTTCAAAAGATAGCCGACAACACTAAAAAGAACGCTTTCTGGTCCGCGACTGCTTGCCTATCAGCCAGCCGACAAACAGGACTCCGGCGCCGGCCAGAAACCATTTTACAATTGCCTTACGCAGAATATCGTCGTTGTCCTGACGCAATTGAGCGAGGTCGACAGCATACTTTTCATTTTCGGCTTTCAGCCGGTCCCGCTCATTGAGGAGCTCGGCGACATTCTTAGCACCATCCTGCAAAACCTGGTGTTTTTTCGCAAGCCTGCGGTGTTGTCCCTTTTCACTATTCATCGCTTTCTGTACGCCGGCCAACTGCCGTTGCAACTCTTTTTTTTCGCCGGTCCATCCTTCAGCCTGCTGGGCCATGGTAGCCAACCGCTGCTGCAACCCAGTAACCTTTTTTTCCAGACGAGCAACGACATAAGCCTTAGGTAGCTGTGCGCTGATATACTGCTTCAGTACATATCCCTCGCTACCGTCCTTGGCACGCACCTTCAGATAGCCTTCCTCTTCCTCCAGAAATTCTACCGCTGAACCCGTAGTCAATGATTTCAGTATCTTATATTCCGTTCCTGGACCACGTCGCAAGGTTACGGCAATCTGATCGGAAACATAGCGCGTTTCAGCTTCGGCAGAAACAACCGCAAAAGCCGAAATCACCAGAGCAAAACAGAAGAAGACGATAATCCGCATAAATGACTCCTTTGGGCAAAACATAACAACGATCCATTCCCACTCACCACAATGGCCACCGAAACAGGACAGCCTGAGCACTGGCTATAAGTAGATCCCTATATAGCCTAAAACACTATAAAATTACCATTAATTTCCCAGCCACAAAAGCGCAGTCATTCCAGCAGACCCTCAGCCAGCTACCCGTAGCCCAGTGGCCACAGGACCGCGAGGAACAACTTGCCCCGACAAAGGCAGATCATCCCGATAGCCCGTCTGCCCGGCAAACAGTGCCAGGGCCAGCAAAATACCACCCAACAAAATCAGTAGCGAACGATAAGGGTCACGGATTCCTGAAGGTTTGTGCTCGGTCAAAGTCGACATGCGGATAAAATTCCTTGGTCAAGATTTCTATACATAAAGAATAAGAACAAACTGTCGCCAGGCTTGAAAGCAAACCTTGGACCAAAAATAATGCATTCGCAAAAACTTATAGGATGGCTAAGCAAAGATTTCGTCCTACAAGGCCTGGTGTTTTTTCAGGGGTGAAGGCATACATCTCGTATGTCGAGGTCCTGAAAAAACGCCGTAACGCAGTAGGTCGGACTTTTTGCGACGCCATCAAAAATATTTAGCGCTGCCATTTCGATGCTTAACCTCAACTGAGCGTATCTTAAAAGGGGGGGAAACACCCCTTCGACGGCAGCAAACCGTCGCCAGCAGACGACAAAAAACCCCATAAGTTCGCGCCAAGGCTGAATTGTCGAGCCTTGTCTTCTCAAAAACAGCTAACCATACTGACCACCGTGGATAAACCATCGAAATACTTACCAAAAACCAGAGGCAAGGCTGTCTCTATAAAGCGACAAGACCTCCCTGGCCGTCAGGGCTTAAACAGGGATGGGACAATATGATGCCGCCCCAGCAACTTGTAAAACTCGGTGCGGTTACGGCCGGCGATACGGGCGGCATGGGACACATTGCCCTTGGTGATCTGCATCAGGTGCAACAAATACTGTTGCTCAAATTCCCGGCGAGCCTCGCTAAAGGGCAATATCTGATCCGGGTTCTCCTTGATGGCGCTGCTGACCAGTTCCTCGGGAATAATTGGGCCGGTGGACAACGCCACCGCCTGTTCAACCACGTTATACAGCTGACGCACGTTGCCCGGCCAAGCGGCAGACAATAACAACTCCATGGCCTCGGGAGCGAACCCACTGACCTTTTTGCCCGACCTGTCGACCAACTCCTGTAAAAAGTGCTGGGCCAACAGAGGGATATCCTCCCGGCGGTCGGCCAGATTCGGCAGTTCCAGCGATACCACATTGAGTCGATAGTAAAGGTCCTCACGGAAATTACCCTCAACAATCTCGGTTTCGAGCTGACGATGGGTAGCAGATATAATGCGAACATCGATATCAAATGACTCCACCGAACCGACCGGGCGCATATGCTTTTCCTGCAAAACCCGCAACAACTTGACCTGCAAAGCCAGGGGCATGTCACCGATTTCATCGAGAAACAGGGTGCCACCCTGAGCCGAGCGGAACAGACCAGGATAATCTTTGACGGCCCCGGTAAAAGCCCCCTTGCTATGACCGAATAGCTCCGATTCGAGCAGCGAATCGGGAATAGCTCCACAGTTGACCGCCACAAAGGGTTCAGCGCTGCGATTGCTGGCCCAGTGAATCGCTCGGGCCAGCATTTCCTTGCCAGAGCCACTTTCACCGAGGATCAGCACCGCTGAACCGCTTTCGGCGGCCAGCTTAGATTTGGATAGCAAATCAAGCATTGTAGGGGATTGAGTAATGATCTCGCGTCGCCAGTGGTCCTGGCCAGCGGTTCCCGCTTCAACATCAAGAGGTGCTCCGCACATGCTCAGGGCTCGCTTAATCTCCTGCAGCAGTTCCTGTTTGTCGAGGGGCTTGGCCAGAAAACCGAACACACCCCGGCGAGTCGCGGCAACGGCATCGGGAATTGAGCCGTGGGCGGTCATGATAATCACCGGCAGGGCACTGTGATGTTTGCGAATGGCATCAAACAGGGCCATGCCATCCATGCCCTCCATGCGCATATCGCTGAGCACCAGATGAGGCCGGGTCACCGGCAGCAGGCTGAGAGCCTGCTCGCCGCTTTCAGCCACGATCACCTGATAACCGGCAGTGCTTAAACGAATGGACAACAGACGCAGCAGATCGACGTCGTCATCGACCAGCAACAAGCGATATTTGTCTTGTTCTTCCATGTTTTTTCAGGGCGAAGGCCGAGCCTTCTTCTCCCGCTCCTGGATGATTTTTTCGATGTCTTCCAAGGCCTTGAGTTTGTTGGCCAGGGAATCGGACCGCTCTAGCTCAGCAGCAAGGTCATGCTCGACCTGCTGTTGCTGCAGCAGCAGCGTCTCAAGCAGTTCCGCCAAAGCGAGCAAATCCTCGCGGGGCTCTGCACTACGCCGGTAGCCCTGCAATAGCTGCAAAGCCCTTTCGTGGTTTTGGTAACGACTTTTCGAGTGTACCGCCAAACAGACCAGCAAGAATCGGTCCCGATCCCTACCGGACTTGTCGTAAGCGGCTTGCAGCCGTCTTACCTGGCGGCGTTGTTCAGCCTCCGGCAAAATTGCAATCTGACGGCTGTCGGTAACCACCTGCGACGCATTGCAGCCGATATTGGTGGACCAGGTCGAGTCCATCCAATTCGTTAGCCCGGCACAACCGCTCAACAGCAATCCGAGGCCGAACAGCAGCAGAACCGCGCCCCCCTTTAGATACCGTATCATGGTCTAATCTCTCTTTCCCCTCTCGGCAACAAAATTTGAAAGCAGGCGCCTCCCAGAGAGCTACTGGTCTGTTCAAGACGTCCACCATGATCCCGCACATATTCCATGACGATAGACAAACCGAGACCCGTCCCTTTTACCGGTCCCACATAAGGCGTATTTGCCTGATAAAAAGGTCGATAAATCTTACTGCGCTCTGCCTCGGGAATCCCTGGGCCGCTATCACAGACTTCAAGCAGCACCTGATCGCTCTGTTCGGCGATTCGCACCAGAATATCACCGCCCGGAGGCGTAAATTTCACGGCGTTGGACAACAGATTGTCGATAACGATTCCCAATCGCTCTGAGTCGCCCCAGATTATCAGAGTCGCCAGATCGAGTTTCAATTGAATCTCTTTTTTTATGATCATGGCGCGGTGATCAGCCACCGCCTGCTCGACCAGTTGACCGAGTTCGAGACGACTGCGACGATAAGGCAGAAGCTTGGCCTGCGCCCTGCTGTAGCCCAACAAATTATCGATGAGCTTCTGTAGCTGCAGGCCGTTGCGGCGCAAGATGCCTACCACCTCCCGTTGCTGATCACTAAGGGGGCCGACAGCCTCTTCTGCCAGAAGTTCCGAGCCTTCACGGATAGAAGACAGGGGAGTTTTCAGCTCATGAGAGACATGGGCCACAAACTTGCTTTTGTCCTTCTCCACCTCCCCGAGGCGCACCCGCAACCAATCGAGACGACAACCGAGAAATTCCAGATCTCGCGGACCGCCGACTTGAATAGGTTTCTGAAAATCCCCCTCGCCGAGCCGGTTGATGCACTGAGCGATCTGCCGAATCGGCTTGGCAATCAAAGCTGCGAACAGGGCCATAATCAGGGCCGTCACCAGAATCAACGCCAGTGGCAACCACGCCAGAACCTTACGGGCCTGGTGAGTCGCCTGCTGCATGGCGTTAGCTTCCTCTACAATCAGTTCCTGGCTCTCTTCATAAATCAGTTGAGCCCGACTGGTCAGCAGGGCAAAGCGTTCCACCAGGGACTTACCGGCAACCGAATCATCGGGCGAGCCGCTAAGCCAGAGCTGGTACAGAGCTTTTTCTTCGGCCTTAAGAACCTGAAGCCGTTTCTTTTGGGCTTCTTCCTGAGCCAGCGCCAACAGCTGGTCGATGGTCTGACCAAACTGGCGATGTTTTTCGGTAATATCCTTTAGCAACTCGGGATCACCGAGTACTTGGTATTGACGGGCCCGGCGCTCTAAAAACAGCAAATCATCCAGCAAGCTGCGACTGTTTTGAATAACCGCCACCGAGCGATGAATCGCCTGACTGCTCCGCTCCGCCAGTCGGGCCATAAAGAGTTCGGCGTTGATCAAAGCCAACAGTAGCGGCAGAGCCACCACAGCAAAACCGATCAGCACCAGCACCAGAAAGGATTTCGGCCGATAGAATCGCATGATCTTCCTGTGTCAAACCAACTTAAGGGGCCAGAGGCCAGTCGCTCTCAAAGCCAGGCGGGTAAAAGTTATCTCGAGTTCGATTGAAGTAACCGTACTGCAAACGGGGAATGTGCGTTTTGACCCGGGCCAACATTTCGGCCATACCCATACCCTGGCCGCTAGCACCCAGAGCACTCCAATAAAGATCCGGATCGATACACAGATTGCGCATCTGGATCAGGTCGATGCCCGTCTCCTCCACCAGTTGGATCAGCTGTTCGACTTCGTCCTCACGGTCAGTAATGCCGGGGAAGACCAGATAGTTGAGCATGGTGAAGAGGCCGGCCTGCTTGGCGCGATGAATCGATTCGAGCACATCGGCGAAGCTATAGTCGCAGGGCCGGTGATAGGCATTGTAAAAACGTTCCTGCACCGAATTCATCGAGACCCGTATGGAATCGATACCCGCTGCCGCCAAACGCTCGACAGCCGCAGGGTCAGAGGCATTGGAGTTGAAGTTGATGGTGCCCCGCGCGGTCCGAGCGCGCATCGCCTTCACCGCAGCACAGATGGTCTCCGCCTGCAGAATAGGGTCACCCTCGCAGCCCTGACCAAAAGCCACAATGGCATTTTCGGCCTGCTCCAGATGGGGTACGGCGATGGCCGTCAGCTCTTCGACGGTCGGCACAAAGGTGATCCGCTCCTGACTCGACGGACAACACTCGGGAGCCTCCTGTAGAGAAATACAACCGAGACAACGAGCATTGCACTGGGGCGAGGTTGGCAGCGGCGCCTCCCAGCGGCGAAAGAACAGGTTCTTGGCGGCAAAACAGTGATAATCGAGGGCACAGCGGGCTAGCTGCTCAAGCAACCGGTTGTCTGGCTGCTCCTTCAACATTTGCCGAACCAGCGGATCAAGTTGCCTGTCATCAAAGTTATCGGGTTGCCACTGCGTATTGCGATCAACTCGCACCGCCGCTGCATAAAAACGCTCTTCCTCGACGCACCAGCCGACCGCAGTATAAGCCCACAGGGGCAGTTGAACCTTTTTCTGCCCGTAATCGGCGGCTGGCAGCAGAGTCCGCATAAAACCTGGAGTCAGAAAGGCTGATACCGCCTGCACCCGCCCGCCGCCGAGGGATCGGGGCAGCTTGCGCAGCGTCACGGCCTTGCCTTGGCTCGGATCGAAGCCCATCGGTGGCGTATCGGGGACTGTAAACAGGCGGCTGCCCTCGGGCAGCGGTATCAACTCCGACAAACGAGGCTGGCGGCTATGCAGACCGTTCATACC
>MAXT01000215.1 GCA_001751225.1 Desulfuromonadales bacterium C00003107
AAAGAATTTAGGAGGTGAAAAAGCAAAAAATGAACGCAAACCTTTCTTTAAAAAAGGAAGCTTTACCAAAGAAAAAAGAAACAGAATCGACGAAAAAAATAAGTTTTACTATCATTGGTTTAGTGAGCATGCTGATAGCAGTATGCCTGATAGTGCCTGCGGTTGCACAGCCAACGTCTGTTTTTATCTACGGCTCGGTTTTTGATACTAACGGTCAGCCTTTGAACGGTCCAAACGTGTCGATAATGAACATAAACACATCTGAGCATTATACGGTGGAGACGAATGAAAGTTCGAACTACTATCAGGTCATAACGTCCTCGTGGAATGTAAGCGCAGGGAACGTGCTGAGGTTCAATGCGAGCGATAATGGCAATTCAAAACAGTTCAACCACTCTGTTACATCGGATAACATGGCCAACGGTGGATTGTTCGAGCAGAATATATCATTGAGTGTAACCTACACCATCAGCGGCTACACATTCAAGGAAAACGGTGACCCGGAAAACAACGCCACCGTCAAAGTAATAAACCTGAACAACAGCAAGAACTGGGATGGCACTACTTCGCCGGCTGACAACGTCTATGAACTCACGCTCACTCCGGGTGAGGATGTGAATGCAAGTGAGACATTCAGAATCATCGCAAAGAGTATGGTGGACGATGGCTCCATGTTTCATCCTGAGAACGCAACGTATTACATCAATGTTACATACCACGGGGTTGAAAGCGCTCCGGGAGTAGAAAGCGTCAATCTCACGCTGAACGAATTCTGCATACATTATGACTACCCATACGAAGTGCAGGAGCAGTGGAACTACTCAGGGGCTGCGGTGATGGAGATGTGGACCTACTTCAAGAACATCACTGGTTACAATCAAACACAATTGCAGGCAATGGGTCGTGCAAACAACAGTAACCTTAGCCGTCCAGATTATGTTGACCCGAAAGGCATAGCAAGAACCCTGATAGGGATTATTCCTGTGCCCGCTGGGCATACGTTCGGGACTTATGCAACGTCAAATCCTTATGCGGCATTACACGAGATCTGTATTTATCAGTGGACAGGTCCAGGTGCACTCCCGACATACGGATATTATGCGAACTGGATGGCGGTCAGGGGAATGCACACTGACAAGGATCCTCATGGAGCAGGTGGATATAACGGATACAACATCTCCGGGTTCTGGATAAACGACCCGAACTCCACAGGTATCGGTGAAAACAGCTACAAGACCATAGACGAATGGCTATCAACTTACTACAAGTTGATTACTGACCCCTACAATACATATTATAACAACAAATACGTTTCCATGTTTGAACCGCCAGAACATGAGGCAGATGTCGGAATCGTATCTTCGCCTGCGAGATTCAATACCGAAGCAAAACAAGCGGTACAAGCAGCAAGAGCCAAACAGGTGCCGGCACAGGGATGCGCAGGTGGCAGTAGGACAATGGCAGAACTCGGTGACGCGGTAGAAGAGGCGAACAAATGGATTGTACAGGCTGCCATTGACGGTGTCAATGAACAGCTCGCACCTTACGATGATGAGTTCGCAACAGTATTCAAGGATGTAATTGCGGAGAATCCCGTATTGACTAAGAGCGATACAGGTGACTACTATTTAGTGCCGTTCAACAATGAAACAGGAACGCTTGTTGTTATCATAGTGGATGCAGAAGACGGGCACTTCAAAGAAGCTTCTTGGGTCAAGAATCCAGTTGACTACCTGCCAGTATCTGAAGAAGAAGCAATAGAAATCGTGGGGAAACCAAATGTAACTGCTGATTTGCTGTATCAGGGTCAGGGTTCATACTACCCGGTCTGGAGAATCTCGCATAGCAGTGGTAGATACTTTGTCAATCAGCAACATGAACTGTTCGATGTCGAATACTGTGGTGATGTGGATGGTGATGGCTATACAAACATATATGATGGACAGATAGTAGCAGGAGCTGCAGGAATACCACTTACCCGTAGGTGGGCAGCGGACGTTGACTGTAACAACCTAACAAACATACATGATGGACAGATAATCGCAGGAGCCGTAGGAATACCAAAAAATTGTTGCG
>MAXT01000216.1 GCA_001751225.1 Desulfuromonadales bacterium C00003107
GGATTAGATTGCCCTGCCGCAGTAGAGGGCTTAGAAGCCTGTGGGCCTCCTTGCAGGTACTTTCTAGGGCTGGATGCCCGGGAGGGTAGAACCGGACTGCCTTGAACAATTTGCCGATACCAAGCAGGGCTGCTGAGACCTGATCCTGATGATCAAGTTTGGCAGGTTCGTTATGGTCACTACAGTTTCCATTCATGGCAGATTGTTTTTGCCTTTCCTGTGACCGGTGCGGTGGTTGTGACTGAATTTAATTTTGTAGTAGCTGAAGTCGTTGTTTCAGTAGCTACGGATGATTATGATATGTTTTAGCACAAGGTCGCCAAGCAAGACCAGTAAGCAGCAATAATTGATTGGTAAACGTTTTATATATTACGATAATTTTTGATCGATTTCATCCGTTTTTGATGTTCTGTGGTGGATGGGGTTGGTTGTAGGAGGCAAATTAAATGATATTGGGGATAACCGGCGGCATCGCCAGCGGTAAAACGACAGTGGCTCAGGCTTTTCAAGCCTTGGGGGCCGTGGTGGTCTGCGCCGATGTATTGGCCCGGGAAATTGTCTGTCCGGGTACTAAAGCCTTGCAGGAAATTGCCGAGTGCTTTGGTTGCCAGGTTCTAAGGGAAGATGGAACCCTGAACCGTCAGTTGATGGCCGAAATGGTATTTAATGATGACCAGGCCCGCATGGCGTTGAATGGCATTACCCATCCGGCAATTGCCGCCTTGGCCCGCACGAGGCTGCGCGAGGCAGAGCAGGGTGGGGCACCGCTGGTGATTTACGATGCTCCCCTGCTGTACGAGGTCGGTGCCGACCGGGAGGTCGATAAGGTTCTGGTGGTGAAGGTCGGTGCGGAGGTACAGTTGGCGCGGTTGATGGCTCGGGATGGCATAAATCGGCAGCAGGCCCTAGCCCGTGTCGCGGCTCAGATGCCGCAAGAGGAGAAGGTGGCCCGCGCTGATTTCGTGATCGATAACTCCGGGTCGGCAAAGGAGACCCAAGTCCAGGTCAGGTCTCTAATGGAGCGTTTGAGCCCTGCTGCGGGGGCGCCCAAGCTCTCAGAAATTGCTGAATGAGGGTATAGAGTTCCGGTCGGCGAGGATTGTCCGCTGCGGTCAGGGCGTGGCCAACCTCGGGACCGTAGAGATGAAATACCTTATGGCGACTCGGCAGCAGGTGAAACAGCTCCAGACTGCTGTCGATGCGAACGGTCTGGTCACCGGTGCCGTTGACCAGCAGGGCCGGAGCGGTCACTTGGCTGGCCAGGCGGCGCACCTGGCGGCAGAGACGATTGAGTTGATGCACGCCATGCAGTGGTCGTCGGTCGTAATAGGTGGTGGCCAGCTCGGGAGCTATCGGTCGGCTCTGATATTTTTTGGCAAAACGTAGCAGGCCGGCGGCCGGCGCCAGGCGATGTTTGACCCGCAAAAAGGGGGAGAGCAGGATCAGCCCCGTCAGCGGTTGGCGAGCGGCCAGTGCGACCAGCAGCAGGGCGCCGGTGCTGAGGCCGACACCAAAGATCCGTTTCGTATGCTGCTGCAGCAATAGATAGCCTTCTTCTACGGCCTGTTGCCATTCTTCCTGATGGCGTATGGCCAGATCCTCCGGGCTGGTGCCGTGACCCGGTAGGCGCACCCCCATGGTTGTAAATCCCTGAGCACTCAAAATTTGAGCCAAGGGTTCCATTTCCCGAGGGCTGGCGGTGAATCCGTGAACCAGCAGCACGCCATAGCCGTTGGGTTTGTTCGGTTTCAGCAGGAATGGCAGCTGCTCATCATGGCGCACTCCTTGTTGGTGTGCTCGGGAGATGAGGTTTTTTATTTGTAATGGGTTTTCAGTGGTCATGACAGGGGAATTCACCGAAGATGCACAACAAAGCTGTTGCGAGGCGGTCGGTCAGTAAAAGGAACGGCCTTTCAACCGGGGCGGTTCTGTCACCCCGGTTGAAAGGCGATAACTTTGTTTGGATTGCCTTGAGGTAGGGTTTGGTTGGCCGTTGCGTTTCGCTTCGCTTGAGAACAGCTGTTCTGAGGCAAATTATAGCAACGGCGCGCTCGAAAAAGCTATTTGTGGAAGCCGAGGCGGGTCGAAAGTTCTTCCGCCGCGCGGGTCACCAAGGGGACCAGTTCTTCGTCTAGTCGTTCATCAGAAAAACGGGTAGCAGGGCCGGAAATGCTCAGCGCGCCAACGATGCGGCGGGTATAGTCGCGAATCGGGGCGGCAACGCAGCGGACGCCAATATCGAGTTCTTCAATGTCAAAGGCGTAGCCCTGCTCAGCAACTTTGGCCAGATCCTTCTTGAGCACCTCGCGGTCGGTGATGGAGTGCGGCGTATAGGCTTCCAGGTCCTGGGCGGGCAAATAGCTTTCAATCTCCTCGTCGGACATGTAAGCCAAGTGAACTTTGCCCGCAGCGGTGCAGTAGGAGGGCAGTCGGGTGCCGACTCGGGAAACCACTCGTACCGTAAGGCCTGTTTCCACCACGTCTAGATAGACGATGTAGCCGTCTTTGAAAATGGCAACGTAGGCGGTTTCGTTGGATTCGTCGACCAGCTCTTCTAGAACCGGTTTGGCTTGATGCAGCAAGCCCATCTTTTTGATGAATGTTTGACCAAGTTCCAGGGATTTGAGGCCCAGGCGGTAGTTTTCCGTCACCTTGTTCTGTTCGATATAGCCGCGGGACTCGAGAGTCGCAAGGAGGCGGAAGACATTATTTTTGTGGAGTTTTAGTCGTTTGCTCAGTTCCGTGACTCCGAGTTCGTCAACGTCGTCGCCATGGAACTGCTCAAGCAGATCGAGGGCGTGGGACACCGCCTGAATCATGTATTCAGACTTTTCTTTACGTGCCATGGTATTTGTATCCTTCTTTTAATCTTCTATGGGTCAAATTTCCTGCAGTTTTCTGCAATGAGATAACTTGACAGTGGTTAAGTCCACCGCTTGCTTTGTAGCGGGGTTGATAAGTAATCGTTTTGGAGTGAGTAACGTTCTGAGGCGCCTGTTTCAGGCAGCTGCCGAATGATATGCAAAATTTATAGCGGACAGCCTGTGGTGGTTTTGCGCATTGCTTGCTGAAAAAAGAGGCCTGAAAGACAGTCTGTTTAAGCGGGTTTTATAGAATAGTAAAACCTTGTTTTATGAATGTCAATACGTTTGGATCAACAATGGAAGCTCAACATGAATGGTTTTCACATGTTTTGCAAGAGGTTGTTGGTAGAAAGTATTGTTAATTATCAGTGGGTTGATCTGCTTATCGAAGGTTCTTTGTGTTGCTTGGCGCGAGCCAATTATTTATCCGTGGTAAGTAACAAAAAGTAGACACTGTCACTGCGCCGGAGAAAAGGCTGCCCATATATGTACGGTGTTTTATCGGCCTGTTAGAGCAAACGGCGTGCCACTTGTAGCATCGAAGGCGTGCCCAAGGGCTGCGGTGGCGCAAGTGCCGCGTGCCGGAGTCAATCTTCCTTGATCACCTCGCGTAAGACGCTGGTGGCATAACTGCCTTTGGGTAAGGAAAAAGCCAATAGCAGATTGCCGTTTTCTGCAGTGGTAGTGACCTCCCCTAGCGGAACGCGCAGCGGGCGACGAGCCCCTTCGAGGGAAAGGCCACGGGCGAGACGGAAGCTGTCCCGGGTCAGACCTTCCTTGGCAAGCAGGCTCTCTTCTAGGATGCCGGCTTGTCCCTGGCTTAATGTCCCCTTGTAGCCGAACAATGGGGCGGACGGGCTGATTTCAAGGCGGTCGGAGCGAGGTTGTTCCTCCGCTGGATCGGTTACCAGAAAGCAGGCACCGTTGTCATGCTTGTAGGCGAGGTCGCCAGGCCAGAGGGTCTCCAGTGAGCTAAGTCGCATAGTGACAATACGGTCGAACAGATAGGACTGGTAGGCCGACAGGTAGAGGCGCAGTAGTTTGTGCGGCATGCCGAACAGGGCCTTTTGGGGGGAACAGCCCTTGGCCAGTTTGCCCAGCAAGCGGTCTTCGTTGCCCATGCCTCGCGGCAGCAGTCTGCGGGCCGCTTCGATGTCACCTTCGATATAAGTTTTGGCCGCCCTCTGCCAGTCGGCGTTACGGATGGCCGTCGGGTCGCCGATAATTTGGCTGATAGCGGCGCTGAAGTCCTCGCTCAGAATCGCCTTGCCCACCAGATGATTGTTGCCGAGTACTCCGTAACGCTGCTCGCCGAAATAGTTGGGAACCCCAGTCATTTGAAGCACATGCAAGGTCTCCTGAGCTTTTTCCAGGGCCTGGGAGCCGACATTGCGAAGGCGAATGGTAAAGCGATTGCCTTTGAGGTGACCGGTGCGCAATTTGTTGCGGTGGTAGCGGGCCCCCAGAATAGTGATGCCGTCGAGTTGCAAGGCCATGGCTTGCTCGGGCCGGACTCCGGTCAGCGAAATGGTCTGCCGGGTGACGGCTCGCGCATCCTTGAGGCCAGCGTAGCCCATCTCCTGCCGTTTGGCGCCAAGGGACTTCGCCAGGATGTCGAGTAGATCGAAGGTGGTCAGGCCGGTTTTCTCTATGTCGAGATAGAGGTGTTCACCCTCGCCATTAGGTTCATAGAGAGGGATCTCTTCGACGCGAAAGTCTTCCGGGCATTCTTTGATGGTACCGCCGGTGCCGGGGTATTTCTCAGTCAAGTAGTCAGCCATGTTG
The DNA here is from genome assembly GCA_001751225.1 of Desulfuromonadales bacterium C00003107. Lineage (GTDB taxonomy): Bacteria > Desulfobacterota > Desulfuromonadia > Desulfuromonadales > Syntrophotaleaceae > Syntrophotalea_A. Next base: position 4,650 of record MAXT01000216.1, read on the forward strand.
TATGGTGCTCCAAGGGGTTCGAAATCCAGGGCTGATCGGTGCCGGTAAATGGGAACCGGTGGCGCAGGACGCCCGCTTGCTGCAATGCAGAAAATAGATCGGTTGTCCAAGATCGATAAAGCGGCGCATGTATTTCGAGCGGGGATAGTCCTCCGGCAGCAGGCCTGGCAGTTGATCAAGCCTGCTCTGGTAATCGGGCAGACTGAGCAATTGCGGGGCGACTTGTTCGGCATAATGGGCAAAGTCGGTGCTGAAGAAGAGTTCGCCACCGGGCCGCAGATAGTACAGCAGTGTTTGTAGAAATTCCCGGTTGAGAAGGCGTCGCTGGTGGTGACGCTTCTTGGGCCAGGGGTCGGGACAGTTGATGTACACGGCATCTAGACTATCCATGGTCAAATAGCGGTCGAGTAGGAACCGGGCTTCAATGCGCATGACTCGAACGTTGGTTAGGCTGGTTTTGTCGATTTTGCGGCAGGTTTTGTAACAGCCCTTGTTGTAGATGTCGATGGCCAAAAAATTTCGCTGCGGTTGTTGTGCCGCTAGTTGTTCGATGAAGTCGCCGAGACCGCAGCCGATCTCCAGGGCAAGAGGATTGTCGTTGCCAAATATTGCGGAGAAATCAACAGGGGGTTCAAGTTGTTGCTCCGGCAGAAAGGTCGGAGAGGTTATCTCAATGATGCGCTGAGTCATGAAGAATCTTACCCTCTGTTGTCTGGAGTGCTGAACAACTTATCTAACGCTTTTCAGTGTTCAAAAAAGCTGTTGGTTAAATATCGATGGTTGACGGGAACATCCGAAAAAAAACTTGGATCACCTGTTTCTTTTTCTAGAGAACCAAAGCCCGACAGAATATCATAGCCTGTAATCTTTTTCAACTGCCGGAAGGCGGCTAATGGGCATGCTCTTTATTGCTGTTCAAGTCTGTCAAGTAGTTGTTGCCGTTCCGATTCAAACAGGTAGTCGTAGCTAGGCATGTGGCGTTCGGCATTTGCTTCATTATGGACCATCAGTTTCTGGCGTAAATCCCGCCTGGTCATGCGCTGCCCGATTCCGCTGAGGCTTGGTCCGAGTTGGCCGCCTTTACCGCTCAATCGATGGCAAGCGCGGCAGCCGAGCATCGGTATGATTTCCTCTGGTTTGCTCGATCCGTCGGCGACAGAGCTTAAACAGAGGAAAAGCGCGAAATGTAGGGTAACCTGCCGGATTGGGGGCATGGTAAAAATCTCAGTAAGGGGGCTAACTGATCGAATCTTTGACAAACTTTGGCGAGCATAGCCTATGCTGTTTGTTTTGACAATTGCGAAGCCTCGTTAAAAAGTGGTATTTTCCATAGATCGAATAAAAAATCAGCGAAACGAAATTGTCCAGTTTGGCGGTTGTTCATTTAACGGAAGGGGATGGTTGTCCATGCTTATTGTAATGCATCACCACGCTACAGTCGAAGAGATTGGGGCCGTTCAGGCGGCTGTGGTCGCCCTCGGTTTTCGAAGCGAGCCGATTCCCGGTAAAGAGCGAACCGCTATCGGGGTCCTTGGTAACCAGGGGTATGTCGATGATGGCACTATTCTGGAACTTCCTGGCGTGCTTGAGGTTATACATGTCAGTAAACCTTATAAGCTGGTTTCCCGGGATTTTCATCCTGTTGCCAGCGAGGTGCGGATCGGCGACGTGGTTCTGGGGAATGGATTGGCTCCGGTGATCATGGCCGGCCCCTGCTCCATCGAAAGCGAAGAGCAGATCGCAACGGCAGCCCGTCTGGTGAAAAGCGCCGGTGCCCATATTCTGCGTGGCGGTGCTTTCAAGCCGCGCACCGGCCCCCATTCCTTTCAGGGTTTGGGCATAGAAGGTCTCAAATATCTTCGTGCCGCCGGCAACGAGGTTGGTATGCCGGTGGTGACCGAAGTGATGCGCATCGGTCAACTAGATGCGGTTTGTCAATATGCCGATCTCATACAAATCGGCGCCCGCAATATGCAGAACTTTGAGTTGCTAAAAGAGGTTGGCAAGCTCGATCGACCGGTACTCCTCAAGCGGGGTATGAGTGCCACTCTGGAAGAGTTTTTGGCGGCGGCGGAATATATTTTAGCCGAAGGCAATAGTCAGGTAGTGCTCTGCGAACGAGGTATTCGCACCTTTGAAACAGCGACCCGAAATACCCTCGATCTGTCCATCGTTCCTTTGGTCAGAGAATTGAGTCATCTGCCGATTATTGTCGACCCCAGTCATGCCACCGGCAAGAGGTCCTTGGTGCCAGTTATGGCCAGATCGGCGTTGGTGGCCGGAGCTCATGGTCTGATGATCGAGGTTCACCCGACTCCAGAAACCGCTCTTTGCGATGGAGCCCAAAGCCTCACTGGCGAGGGTTTTGCTGATTTGATGGTACAGATTCGTCGGTTGCTGCCCGTGCTTGAACCCTGAGAATAAGAGATGTCAGGACCTTATGGGGGCGCCGGTATGGGATGCGGGCTGTTGTTGCCAGGGCACTTCGCCCGCTGCTGGACTGTGTAGTTCAAGCAAGGCAATTTCCGGTGGGCAGAATAAACGTGCGGGTAAAACACTGGTACCCATTCCGCGATTGACATAGAGGGGGATGTTTCTGGCTGTTACCCGATAGAGTCCGGCAACGAAAGGCGCGGAAAAGCGCGGCAGATAGAAGGGATGAATATAGGGCAGTCGAATCTGGCCACCGTGTGTGTGTCCGCTTAAAATCAGATCGGCCACTGAGGCAAGTCTATCGTGGCCAGAGGCCGGCAC
>MAXT01000217.1:0-7199 GCA_001751225.1 Desulfuromonadales bacterium C00003107
ATCAGACACAGAATTACTCTATGTCTGGGATTAAAGCTTGAAATCATTCGACTGCAATAAGCATATCTATGGAGGTTTGCGTGCATCAACGGGCATCAACATTGATTGAAAAACTGAATCTGAAGCCTCATCCGGAGGGCGGTCACTTCGCCGAAGTCTATCGCTCGTCCAGCACGGTGCAGCCTTACGACGACCGGAGTGAGAGGTCCGCGGTCACCACGATCTATTTCCTCTTGCTGGCAGGGGAGTTGAGTCGGTGGCACCAGGTTTGCTCGGATGAGCTTTGGCACCACTACGAAGGGTCGCCACTTGAATTGCAACTTATAGATCCTCAAACGTGGGAGAGGAAATGTCTACTGCTTGGCCCTGAGGGAAGCGGAGGGGAAGCCGTTCGGGTGGTCCCCGGGGGATGTTGGCAGGCAGCACGCACGACAGGGGAATACACGCTGGTTGGATGTACGGTGGCGCCGGGGTTCGAGTACGGTGACTATAAGCTTTTTTTTGAAGACTCGGATGAAGTAGAGGAGATTCGCCGGCGCTTTCCCGAACTTACAGGTTTCCTGTAATCGAGATGCGGACTACGCTGGTTGCTGCGGCCATCAACGTGCTGATGTGGACGGAGCAGGCGCGGCGGAAGCGAATAATCGAAGCTGTACATGGATAGGCCTTCGTGAATGCATGGCCACGGTTGCCGGTGTTTTTTAACTAAACGCCCGACCACCCCGGTGGCGACGGATAGAGTGGTCGAATTTGTGAATTACAGGAGTTGACAACGCGCAAAATGTGTATACAGTAGTATTACAACAATAACTCAAGAGGGAAAGTAGTATTACGACCACACTGGATGAAGACCTTGGAATCTGATCCAAGAAGTGAAGTAATTTCAATTATCAGGGGTTTTTACTCCTCGCTGTCTGTTTCCGAAAAAAAAGTAGCGGATTATATACTTGCCAACTTGCAAGATGCCATTCGTATGACGCTGGCTGATGTGGGTCATGAAAGCGGCGTGAGCGATGCTACGGTGCTGCGCTTTTGCCGATCCATCGGATACAAGCGCTGGCTCGAATTTAAAGTTGATCTCATCAGAACATTGCCTGGTTCCCCTGAACAAATTCTTGATGATGTGGATAGCGACGACCCACCGGGGATGATCGCTAAGAAAGTAGTTAACTGCAGCATTCAAGCCCTTATAGATACATTGACAGTTTTGGATGAAGAGGACTTTGTGCAAGCGCTTGAATTGATAGCTGAAGCGGATAGAATTCTGATCATCGGTGTCGGGACATCTGGGCCGATGGCGAATGAAATGCACAATCGCTTGTTGCGTTTAGGGTTGAATTGCCACGTTCAGACGGATTCCTACATTCAGGTCATGGAAAGTGCTTTACTAACCTCGAAGGATCTCATCATCGTGATCTCTCAGACGGGAGATTCTGAGGACCCGCTGAGGACAACTGCGCTGGCGAAATCCAAAGGGAGCGCAGTCATCGTAATTACCGGCAATACGGGCTCCAAGTTAACCGAACATGCAGATGTCGTTTTATTATCTGTCTCGCATGAGACTCGCATAGAAACCATCGCTTCCAGAATCGCCCAATATGCAATTATTCACGCGCTCTATGTTGGGTTGGCGATGCGGGATATTGGCAGTACGGTCGAAAAAGAACGATTGATTTGGGACGCGATGATGAACAGTTCTACGTTCCAAAGTCAATAACAATAATAAGAAGTGGAGCAGCTATGTCAGCAGGCGAAGTAGTGACGATAAAGGATCTCCAATTTCGGTATAGGGGGGAAAAGGAATGGGCTCTCGATGGGATCACACTGGATATCCCTAAGGGAGAATTCCTGGTGGTCATGGGTGCCAGCGAAGCCGGTAAAAGTACTCTGGCCACTTGTCTGAACGGGCTCATTCCTCACTATATGCGCGGGCGACTGAATGGTGATGTGATCGTGTTGGGCCAGAATACGAAGGAGAGCACCGTACCCCAATTGGCTGAGGATGTAGGAATTGTCTTTCAGGATTTTGAAGCCCAATTGTTCTCAACCAATGTGGAGTTGGAAGTCGCTTTTGGCCCTGAGAATTTTGGTGTATCGCGCGAAGAAATGAAGCGACGAATTGATGAAAACTTGAAGTATGTCGGTCTGGAGGAATTCCGAAATCGCCCTCCATTCACATTGTCTGGCGGACAAAAACAAAAGCTGGCGATCGCCTCTGTTCTCGCAATGCAGCCCAAGATTCTGGTCATGGATGAGCCGACGACTGATCTTGATCCAATAAGCAAACAAGGGATTTTTGAAATCATTAATAAACTGCGGCAAAGCGATGACAGAACATTGATTGTCGTAGAACATGAAACGGAAGAAACCCTTGATGCAGACCGCATTGTTCTGATCCAGGACGGAAAGATCGTCAAATCTGGACCCGTCCGAGAGATACTCCAGGACGTGGAATCTTTAGAGGAACTTGGTGTGATGCCGCTTGGAATTCCCAAGTTCTTCAATAGTGTAAATCCTTCATCGCAACTGCCCCTCACCCCCGAAGAAGGTGTTGAGGCGTTCAAACAAGCTAACCTGCAAATTTCTGATAAAAAGTACAAGGAATTGGTGTTGGAGGAGGAGGAGACCGCCGGGAAATTCTCCACTCCTGTCATCCAATGCACCGACCTGGAGCATACCTATCCAAACGGTGTAAATGCACTTCAAGGGATAGACCTGGAAATTAATCTTGGCGAAATGGTCGCCATAATCGGTCAGAATGGGAGCGGCAAGACAACTTTAGCAAAACATTTTAATGGGTTGCTCATGCCTACCGGCGGGGATATTAGGGTTAACGATATTCCAACATCTGACCAGGGAATATTTAAACTGGGACAACGTGTTGGCTATGTTTTCCAGAACCCGGATCATCAGATCTTCTCGGAATTTGTCTTCGATGAAGTTGCCTTTAGCCCAAGACTCCGGAATGTTCCCGAAGATGAAGTTAAAGAACGAGTTAGTGAAGCGCTTGAGGCGGTTGGCTTGGTGGGATATGAGCAAGAAGACCCCTTCAGCCTGACAAAAAGCGGCCGCCAGCGGGTCGCTGTCGCTGCCGTACTTGCTATTCAGCCAGATGTGCTGATCCTGGATGAACCAACAACAGGGTTGGACTATAAAGAACAGCGAAGCATGATGGACATGGTGAAGCGTCTCAATGAGCGCGGCAGCACGACCATCTTCATCACGCATCATATGTGGGTAGTCGCTGAATATGCCCAAAAAGTCTTTGTGATCAAAGATGGCAAAATCTTGTTAAAGGGAAGCACGCGAGAAGTGTTCTCCTATGAAGAGTTATTAGAAGAATCCTTCCTGCGCCCCCCTCATTTTGTCCAGTTGGCTAACCGATTGGGGAAGACTTTCCTGACACCGAGTGAAATGAGCGCATGTCTCGAGACTGGTGGTAAAGCATGACATCAGAACTTTATTTAGATTACGATACGGTTATCCATAGATTGGACGCACGCACAAAACTATTGATTTTTGTCTTTTCGTTTATCGGTTTAGTGCTTTTTGAGCATCCATTATGGATTCTCCCTGTCGCGGCTTTGATATTGCTCCAAACAACTTTAGCTCGAGCCTGGGTCAACGTTTGGAGGATCCGCGCCCTGCTCATCGTACTCACAATTTCCAGTGTGATAATGTGGAATATTTTTGCGAGTGGAGAAATCCATCTTTTTTGGTTCTTTGATCTTGAGTCGCTGCTATACAGCCTGGCGCGAACTATGCTGATCCTGCTGATGATCTTGTGCGGCGTGAATTTGATCAGCACTACCAGGAATGAGGAACTGGTCCTGGGTATGATCGGGCTTGGTCTACCTTACCGAGTGGGTTTTGCAATTTCCACAGCGCTCCGGTTGGTACCCACAATAGCATCCAGCATTTATACGATATCTCAAGCTCAACGCAGCCGAGGGTTGGACCTTGAGGGCGGGAGCATCCTGGCACGGATAAAAAAGTATGTCCCCTTATTGATTCCGGTCTTCATCTCTACGATCCGAAACACAAATGTCTTTGGGATGGCCTTAGAATCTAAAGGGTTTGGGGCGAGGGAAGACCGGACTTTTTATCTAAAATTGGAGATGCGACTTCCGGATTATTTTGTCCTGGCATTTGGCGTGATCTTAAGTATCGTAGCGATCATCCTCGATCTCCGGGGCTTTGGCGCCATTCCAGGACTTACCCGCTTTTAAACAAGCCGGCTCACTTTGTTTAGCTGAAGAGGTGGTTCATTGATAACGGAACAAGAGCTCGATAAACTTCTCCCCTTTGTCTTGAAAAGAGATAATGTGGCTCGCTATGAAGACGGAAAGGTGTTGATTGGCGACCGACGGAAATATCCTTTTGAAAAGACGTTTTATGAATGCAAGGATGTGGAAGAGGTTGCCAGCGCAATCGAGATAATGGTTACGCAAGGTGGAGGGCCGTGGGTTGCCGCATCATTTGCGATGGCTATGGCAGCCAGAGAAGTGGATGGTAAATCCGATGATGTTGCCTTATCTCATCTTGTGAAGGCTAAAGAAAGGCTTGTTAATACACGACCTACGAACACTGCCCTCGCGTTGCGTCTAGAGGACCTGATCCTTGTAGCGAAACAGGCGATTATCGATGGCGAGTCCGCCGAGCAAGTCGTATTAGACAACATTAAAACGATAAGGGACGAAAGTTATAAGCATTATATTCAGCGCGCACGCTATGGCGCGGACCTGATCGCTGATGGAGATGGAATCCTAACGATGTGTTTTGCGGAGACGTCCTTCATCCTTGCCCTTGCTTTAGCTAAACAAGACGGCAAAAGTATGAATGTGTTCACTCCGGAAACGCGCCCATATCTTCAAGGAGCCAGATTAACTGCACCGAGCATCCACGAATTAGGAATTCCAGTAAAAGTGATTGGCGACAACATGCCGGCTCATATCATGTCCCAGGGTAAAATCCAGAAGTACTTTACTGCCGCTGACTTAATCACATTGGATGGTCATGTTGTCAATAAGATAGGGACATTCCAAAATGCCATAGCGGCAAATCATCATGGGATTCCATACTTTGCTTTTATGTGGGGCGCTGATCCAAACAGTCCAGATAGAGCTTCGATTAAAATCGAAGAAAGAGATCCTGCGGAGATGAAATCTTGCCGAGGCACGCCCACAACGGTCTCAGAGATTGAAGCTTACTACCCAGCTTTTGATATTACCCCCCCATATCTAGTATCCGGGATTATCACCCGCCATGGGATTCTGAGTCCCTATGACTTGGAAAGGCATTTTGTATGAGCAAACGAGGTCAGATATGCCAGTAGGAATCATCGCCGGCACAGCAATATACAGTATTCCTTCGATAACCATGGAAGAGATAAGTGTGGATACACCCTATGGTGAAACGTTGATCCTTCGTGGTGAGGGAGAGAACAGCGATTTGATCTTCCTGCCTCGACATGGCCCTAAGCATTCGACACCGCCGCATAAGATTAACTACAGAGCGAACATTCATGCGTTATCAAGTTTAGGTGCAACGCATGTCCTCGCTGCATATGCAGTGGGATCGATTAATACGAATATGCCCCCAATGAGTTTGGTGGCGATTGATGATTTCATTGACTTTACCTCAGGCCGGGAAGTAACCTTTTTCGATGGTGGTGTTAATAAAGTTAAACACATTGACGTCAGTGAGCCGTTCTGCACGAGTTTGCGGAGCACGTTACTGGAGCTGTCAGCGCAGTATGGTTTAGAGATTATCCCTGGCGGGACCTATGTGTGCACGAATGGACCAAGGCTAGAGAGCCCCGCCGAGGTTCGAATGCTTAGCAAGCTGGGAGGGGATGTTGTCGGAATGACCGCTATTCCGGAAATAACTTTAGCCAAGGAGTTGGATATTTGTTTTGCAGCCGTTGCCTTTTCGGTCAATTGGGCTGCGGGCATTGAAAAGAAGATCAGCTTCGTGGAAGATGGCCTGAGTGACCTAGGTAAAAATTTATTAGATTTGTTTATTCGGGCTTTACGCGAAGCATCCAAATAGGAGGTGTCCCTGCTAAAGATATCAATAATCGTAGTATATGCTCGTTTCAATCCAGCCTTATTTATTTCATAACCGGAGGATATGATGAAAGAAGTTGTCAAGATGTGGAGTAACACCCGAATGATCATCCTTGTGGCGCTCTCGGCGGCGATCTATGCTGCCTTCCTGATCGTCTTTAAGGGTGGCATTGTGCTTGTTCCTGGCATAACAGAGGTGCGTCCAGCCAATGTTTTTCCGCCAGTATTCGGCATTCTGTTTGGGCCAGCCGGGGCATGGGGGGCAGCCATTGGTAACCTGATCGGTGATATCTTCGGCGGGACGATGGGGATTGGCTCGGTTTTCGGCTTCTTTGGTAACTTTTTCCTGGGATTTGTGCCCTACAAGATGTGGGGAGCGGCCTGGGGTCTTGTTTCCAAGGATGACATGTCGCAAACAACCAACAGCCTGAAAAAACTTATAGCCTTCGAGATCATTGCCCTGGTAGCTTCGGCTGCCTGCGCCATTGTGATCGCATGGTATTTAGACCTGGCAGGAATCGTGCCTTACGCCTTTCTGGCGATTACAATCACTGTAAATAACTTCGCCGCTGCGGTTGTCATAGGTCCGATTTTGCTCGCACTCTTTTACCCCCGCATCAAACGCTGGAATCTGCTTTGGACTGATATCATGGTCAAAGAGGATGTCTCCAAGGGCTTCGCAGTGCAATTGGGTTCGACTGTGATGACCATTGGCGCCCTGGGTGGTTTGATCGTTGGGATCCTCGTCGCTGTTGGCGCGGCTGGGCAGGAGATTTATGGCTTTGCAGGCGAATCTGGCCAAGTTGCAGTTTGGCTTGCAGTGCTGCCATTCCTTCTGATGATTGTTGTCGCCAGCTTCATGCTTTCGGGGCAGGAACAGTTCGTCGAAGAAGATCTGGATTAGTCGGTCCATTTCTGCTTTGGATTAGAGTTACTTCGGGGCGGGAAATCACCCGCCCCGAAGTTCATATTCCAATCATCTGATCGGTATTACATGAATATGAATGCATACGGGGCATTCGATATCAAGTTGCAGTTCAACTAGCCGAAGGGAATTTTCTGTGGAGCGACAAATAACGGCTGATGTCGTAATCGATGGGGGGATGATTCTAACCATGAACAACGACCGCC
>MAXT01000217.1:7257-7501 GCA_001751225.1 Desulfuromonadales bacterium C00003107
GGTGATCGAAAAAGGGGCCATCACAATTTCAGGCGATTCGATTGTTCACGTTCTACCATCTGACCAGCTCCCAAAAAATCTCGAAGCCAAAAAAGTGATCAATGCCGAGGGGATGGTGGTGATACCTGGTTTGATCAACGCACACAGTCATCTGGCGATGACTCTGTTTCGGGGCCTTGTGGAAGACCTGGATCTAATAGACTGGCTGGAAAAAGTATGGAAGTATGAATTACCGTCTCTCGAC
>MAXT01000218.1 GCA_001751225.1 Desulfuromonadales bacterium C00003107
ACCGTGAAGCGATATCCTTGCTGCTGACCAGCTCCGGCTATCAGGTCCAATCCGCTGCCAGTGGTGAAGAGGCCCTGGAGCTATTACAGAAGAACAGTTTTGAAGTGATTCTCACCGACCTCTTCTTGCCCGGAATCAGCGGTATCGACATCCTTAAAAAGGTTAAAGAGGATGCCCCCTCCAGCAGTGTCATCCTGATCACCGGCAAGGCCTCGGCGGAAACGGCCGTGGAAGCCATGAAGAGCGGCGCCTTTGACTATCTGACCAAACCACTGCACTTTGAAAGGCTCAAGGTGGTTATCGCCAAGGCTCTGGAAAAAACCCAGCTGCTGAGCGAAAATTTCTATCTGCGACAACAGCTACGGGGTAAATACCGTTTTGACAAGATTATCGGCAACAGCCTGGCCATGCAGCAGGTCTTCTCGCGCATGGAAAAGATTGTCGGCACCGATTCAACCATTTTGATTCTGGGCGACTCGGGAACCGGCAAGGAACTGGTTGCCAAGGCGATTCATTTCAACGGCAATCGTAAAGACAAACCCTTCGTCGCCATCAACTGTGGCGCTATACCGGCAGAGCTGCTCGAAAGTGAACTCTTCGGCCATATCAGGGGTTCTTTTACCGGTGCGGTCGCGGACAAAAAAGGTAAATTCGAACAAGCCAACCACGGCACGATATTCCTCGATGAAATCGCTACCATGCCCCTCCATCTGCAGATGAAACTGCTGCGGGTCCTGCAGGAGCAGGAGGTAGAAAAAGTCGGCGACAACAAGATCATCAAGCTCGACGTGCGTGTTATTTCCGCCACCAACGCGAACCTGGAAAATTCGGTCAAGCAGGGAAAATTTCGCGAGGACCTCTACTACCGCCTCAATGTCATCCCCATAAAGCTGCCTGCCTTAAAGGAAAGACCCGAAGATGTCGCCCTGCTGGCCCGTCATTTTGTAGCGAAAATCTGTCAGGAATCCGACCGTACCCCGGCAACCTTCAGCAGCGAAGCCATGCGCGCCATGGAGGCTTACCCGTGGCCCGGAAATGTCCGCGAACTAGAAAACGTGGTCGAGCGGACCATTACCCTTTCCGAGGGTAACGTTATCGAAATCGCCGATCTGCCTACCGACTTCGGTCAAACCGATTCAGACAGCCGGGAGTCTGCAGGCGCCTGTCCAAAAATAACCGAACAGGGCATCGACATGCCCCAGTTTGTGGCCGGCATTGAGCGCACCCTGATTCATTCAGCACTGGCTCTGACCAACGGTGTCAAGGCCAGAGCCGCGGATCTGCTCAACATCAAACGGACCACACTAGTCGAAAAAATCAAACGCTTGAAAATTGAGGCCTGACGCACACTTGATCGCCCAAGTCTCTGCATCACCGTGTGCAAAAACAGCATGACAAACCTCTGATCCGGAGTACATGTTGCCCCCCTATCCCAGTCAAAAAATACAATTACGACTTGATCTCAAGCTGCTGAGCAAATTTATCTACGAGCTCAACATCGCCCGTCATCATACCCTCACCTACCCCGCCGAACACCCGATTATCGGCCAAAGCGTTCGCCTAGCCTTGAGTTTCCTGGAACAATTACAACCGGAAAAGGGTATTCTGTCCCTCGGTATCAGCAAGGACAAACTGCTTATTGGTCAGACCGTACTAGACGAGAAAAATCCAGTTTTCAGGGAATTTGCCACCCACTTCTTTAGCCATGGCATTGCGGTTGTCACCCTACAGCAAAACCTTGACGAAGAGCAGTTACAACGATTTCTGAAGATTATCGGTCAAAGCAGAGAGCTAGTTCAGGACCGCGGCGGAATGTTACAGCTAATGAAAACAGCCGCAATCGATACCGTCCAGATCAAACTGGTCGATTACAGCGCTTTCGGCATATCTGAGCAGATCAGCGAAAAACCCCTTAATCATGCCGCGGTTAAAAAAAAGGAAAACGCTATCTGGGAGCAATTCGTCCAGCAGTTGCTGGTTGGCCAGTCAGTGCCAAATCAAGGGACACACCCGATGGCCGAAGAATTTGTACCGCAAGCGGTGGCCGAACGCTTAAACGATCAGGCGGTTGATGATGAATTGCCCCAGGAGGGGCACTACGATCAGGCAATTACCGAGTTTCTGCGCGAACTCGATCGGGAACATCTATCCGACATGGACAGTTCGCAGGCTCTCGCCAGACTCCAGGGCCTGGCCTCCCAGCTCAACCCGGAGTTACGTACACAATTGCTGAACAGCACCTTCCGAGCTGTGGCTCCCAACGAAAAGCTTGCAGAGAAGGTGCTGTCTCAGTTTCCGGGCACCATGCTAATAGAGACCGTGGAAACCCTCAATGCCCGGCAGGCAACCATACCGCCCATTATCTTTACCCTGCTGGACCGGTTGACCCGATGTGAAAATAGCGACCCCTCCACCGAGAAGAACACCGCAGCAAGAAGCGCATCCATCGGTTCCGAACAATTATTGAGCCCTCTCTATGCACCAGACGAGTCGGAAAGCTTTATTCCCGGCGAGTACAGTGAAACCCTGCGTCTCATCGAAGTCCCTGGCGAACTTAAACCTACCATCCAAGCCGATGCAGACTTTTGGCAATCATCCTTTAGCCAGCAACCCCTGGAAAGCAAGGTCAGCGATATCATTTTTGAGCTAACCCGAACCGGGTGCGGTGAGGGCAAATCACAGACCTTTAAAGAATCCCTGTTGCTGCTGTGTGGCCATTTTCTCGATACCGGAGATTTTGCCTCCCTGACTGATATCTTTTTGCGACTGGCCCCTTGCACAATCCAAGGGGCGGCCGAGAACCCTGCCTGGCTTCACGAATTACGCACCGAACTTGAATCAGCTGTGTTTATTTCGCAGATTTTGGACAGTTTGCAAGCCTGGGGAAAAAATGCCTTTGAAGAGGGATCCCGACTGCTCAAGGGCATCGGTCAAGCAGTGATTGGCCCATTGCTCGACCGCCTGGCTGTAGAGTCAAATCGCGCCCTGCGTCAATTTTACATGAACTGTCTTGTCGACCAGGGCATGGCGATCAAAGAGAAGACCGTGGCACGTCTCAAGGATGACCGCTGGTACTACCTGAGAAATCTGATCATCATTCTACGCAGCTTGGAAGACCCTGCCTCCATGGCTGATCTCGACCATTTGTGGCATCATCCTCACGAAATAGTCCGTCAAGAGGTGCTGAAAACTGCTCTTGTTTTCCAGGATCCGCAAGGCAGCGGCTATCTTCTTGAAGAATTCACACATCCCGAATTTCAACGCCGCCTCACTGCGACAAAGATGGCCCGGCACTGCCAAGACCCCACGATTAGATCCTTTCTATTGGGGCTATTTGGAGACCGGAACCTTTCTATGCAGGGGTTGCAATTGAAATTTGCAGCTCTCGATTCTTTGGTTGAGCAGGGCGGAAAGGACTTACTGCCCCACCTTGAAGATCGGTTTCGCGCTTTCAGCCTGTGGCATCCCCATCGGCTAATGCGTTTACGTCAACGCATTCTGCGCAGCTTGCTGCATTTCTCGTCTGAAGATACCGAAACCCTGCTCACCAGACTTTCAAACATAAAACGCCCAGCAGTTGCGCGCCTGGTTCGACAGGCTCGAGCAGAGCTGTTAAAGGGGGCACCATGAGCCAAAACCAGTCTGTTACCTGGCAAGATTTTTTCCGTCTGCTAGTGACGGCCGCTTCCAATACCGACCTTTACAGTCCGCAACATCCGCAGGTCAGCCGCTTGGTCGGCAAAGCCCTTGAACTGATCAGATCGCTGATGGGCACCGATACAAAAATCGACATCATGCTCATCGACCAGAACATCATCCTTGGCAAGAGCCCTTTGCCTGCGACCCTGCATACCATCCGTTTTGTCGAAGCCCTGAAAAACCGCGGCATCGAACATCTCAGCCTGCGGGGGGAAATTAACCAAGGGGAACTTCTGCAACTGATTCTGTTGTTGGCTAAGCGCCAGCAGCCCCCTCAATCGCCCCTGAACAGTACCAACTTACGATTCGGTAGCATCGACATGTCACGGATCGGTCAGGGTAAAGGTGCAGCCGGGGTTAAGCAAGCGTCCACTGAGAGCGACTTGTTGCATTGTGAACGGGACCGACTGGCGGAAATTTGCTCTGGAGCCGGCAAGAAACGCTCCCTCAGCGTTGCCGGCCTGAAGGAAATCGTTACTCATTTTCTGCATGCTCTCGATCAGGAACTTGACCCCCTGCTGGCCATTTTCCCCTTGCATCAGCAGGACAAGTATTCTTTCACCCACTCGACCAACGTCTGTCTGCTCACCCTGGCCCACGCCCGCCGCCTCGGCCTTAAAGGTCCCTTGCTACACGACATCGGCATTGCAGCATTGCTGCATGATATGGGCAAGCTGTTCTTGCCTGTCGATATCATAAACAAGCCAGGAAAGCCCACCGACGAGGAGTGGCAGATGATCCGCCTGCACCCGGTGCGAGGTGCAGAATATCTTGTCGGCATAGCGGGGGTACCGCAATTAGCGGTGGTAACAGCCTACGAACACCACATGAAATACGATCTAACCGGCTACCCTGCAGTCAAAAAGGACTGGCAACAGCATCTGTGCAGTCACATGACGACCATAGCCGACATCTTCGACGCCCTGCGCACCAAACGCTCCTATCGCGAGGCCATGGACGCCAGCAAGGTCAGGCAAATGCTGAGCGATCTGTCTGGCCAAGAATTGCACCCGGAACTTTGCTCAACATTTCTGCAAATGATCGACGAAGTAACCATCCCGCCTTCTGTAGCCAAAACCCCATAAAAGCACAACGGCCTTTCCTTGAGGAAAGTCCGTTGTGCTTTTTAAGTAGGGCAATCATCGCTGGCCCAGGATCCCCCTTTTAAAAAGAAGGATGCATATCATTTTAAGTCCGTTTCAAAAGCCTATCAAACTGAAACATTGGAGATTGCGACAGGAAGTCGCAGCTCAACAATAGCCAATTCCCGAAGTTTGAATTTCTGGATTTTGCCGCTGGCGGTCATGGGAAATTCGCTAACAAAGGTAACATAGTGGGGAACTTTGTAATGGGCAATCTGGCCGCTGCAAAAGGCCCGAATTTCCTCTTCATCGCAAACCAGGCCCTCTTTGAGTTTAATGGCAGCCATAACCTGCTCACCGTATTTGGCATCGGGAACCCCGTAGACCTGAACATCGGCCACTTTAGGATGTGTGTACAGAAACTCCTCGATCTCCCGGGGATAGATGTTCTCACCGCCACGAATAATCATGTTTTTAATCCGCCCGGTAATACGGCAATAACCCTGCTCGTCCATCACCGCCAGATCTCCGGTATGCAACCAGCCCTCTGAATCGATGACCTGAGCTGTTTCTTCGGGCATACGATAGTAGCCGCGCATCACCAAGTAGCCGCGAGTGCAAAGCTCCCCTTGTTGGTCTGGCGGCAGGGTCGCACCGCTCTCCACATCGACAATCTTCACCTCCACCTCGGGCAGTACCCTGCCGACCGAGGCAACCCGTAACTCCAGAGTGTCATCGGTGCGAGTCTGGGTAATCACAGGCGAAGCCTCGGTCTGACCGTAGGCGATGGTAATATCTTGCATGTACATATCGCTCATAACCCGCTTCATGACCTCTACAGGACAGGGCGAACCAGCCATGATTCCGGTACGCAGACTGCTCAGATCGTAGTCCCTAAAGCGGGGATGATCCAGCTCGGCGATGAACATGGTTGGTACCCCGTGCAGGGCGGTACAGCGCTCCTTTTCGACGGTCTGCAATACGGTTTCCGGATTGAATATTTCCACCGGCACCATAGCGCTGCCGTGGGTAACGCAGGCCAGCACACCGAGCACGCAACCGAAACAATGGAAAAAGGGCACCGGGATACACAACCGGTCCTCGGCGGAAAATTTCATACATTCGCCGATTTGGAAACCGTTGTTGATGATATTGTGATGGGTCAACATCACCCCCTTGGGAAAACCAGTGGTTCCCGAGGTGTACTGCATGTTGATCACCTCGTGCTCATCCAGAGAGGCTTTAACCGTCTGCAGCGCTTCGTCTGTCACCTGCTCGGCCAATTTGTCCAGTGCTGCAAAGGGCAGCATACCGGCAGGGGCTCCATCACCGATATAAACCACATTTTTCAGTTCCGGCAACTTATCGCTGCACAACTTTCCTGGGGCAGTGTCCGCTAGGCTGGGAATCACCGACCTGAGGGTCTCGGGATAATCGGTACCCTTGAAACCCTGCACGAGAAATAGACTGCGTGCATCGGACTGACGTAAAATATATTCCAGCTCGGCCGCCTGATAATTAGTATTGATCGTCACCAGAATGGCTCCGATTTTGGCAGTAGCAAACTGTAACAGCACCCATTCGGGCACATTGGTCGCCCAGATGGCAATGTGATCACCTTTTGCCATCCCAAGAGCCAACAGGCCCTTGGCCAGACGATCACAGTGATCATCGAGTTGTCGGTAGCTGTAGCGAAGCCCGCGATCGGGGTAAACCAGGGCATCGTGGTCAGGGTAGCGGCTGGCTATCTCTTCCAACAGCCCGCCCATGGTGACATGTAACATTGTACTCACAGTTAAAATCCTTTAGTCGTTAGTCCCTGCCGGTTCAACAAGGAGCCACTAGTTCCTGCATGATAAACGAGCGAACCAGACACATGTCTTCGAGGCTCATATCAACAAACTGAACGCCCATGCCTTTTGGCAGTCGCGGATTTTGCTGACCGTCTTCGGCATTAAGCCAGGCCACTCGGCCGACACAGCGAATCGGTCGCTCCTGCTCGGGCAGCAGAAACTCCAGACGCAAAGGAGTTGCCACCGGCAGCGGTTCGACGGTTTCGATAAACAAGCCGCCAGTACTGACATTGATGGAATATTCTTGCAGTTCCCGTTCCTCATCACCAAAGCCGTAATGCACATTGAGCCGCAGTGCCACCCGTGGTGCATCCCGTTGACTGACCTGTAGATGCCGGCGACCGGCTTCCATGAACAGCTGCCGGTTTAAGGGCTTCAGCAAAATATCATCGCAGCCGGCCCGTTCGCAACGCTGTACTTCTTCCACCCGATCGCCAGGGGCCACCATGATAACCGGAATATTTCGCAATTCCTGATGGGCTTTGAGGCGTCGACAGCACTCATCGCCGCTTAGTTCGGGCAGGACAATATCCATAAAAATAAGATGGGGGCGTTCCTCGGCAGCCATTTCGTAAGCCGCCACGCCGCTGCCGGCAAACAACAGTTCGTATTCATCTCGGTAAAGAAGGGATTTCTCGACATCTCTGAACACATCCCCATTACTAACCAGCAATACTTTTTTCTTTGCCATCGACACACCTTGGTTGCAAAAATCGGTTAAGTGAATTAGGCAACAAGCACGAATTCGGCGCTCAATTAGTCACTGGGCGCAATCGGAAGGATCGCCTTTGAGTTTGAGTAACCCGTGTTCCAGAGCAGGCAGTACCACAGCCAGGTTCTCGCGAACCCCTTTGGGGCTGCCAGGCAGATTAATGATCATAGTCTGGCCACGCACCCCGGCCAGAGCCCGGGACAACATGGCGTGGGGGGTGATCTGCATACTGCTGGCCCGCATAGCCTCTGCCATGCCTGGTATCTGCCAGTCGATAACCCTCAAGGTTGCCTCGGGGGTCACATCCCGCGGGCTCATACCGGTACCTCCAGTGGTCAAAATCAGATCGAGCTTCTGCGCATCGACCCAGTCCACCAGTTTGGCAATAATCTGTTCCACGTCGTCGGCAACAACCTGATACTGCAGAACCGAGCCAAGAGGATCCACCATTTCACGTATCACCTGACCACTGATATCCTCTCGCTCACCGCGAGACCCTTTATCAGAGAGGGTCAATATGCCAATGGCAAATTTTCCTGCCTCGCTCACAGAACCTCCCAGTCGCCATCAAGCAATTCTATAACATCGCCATTAGCTACCGGGCCACCACGCAACACCCGGGCAAAAACACCTTCGCGCGGCATGACACAGTCCCCAGCCTGATAATAGATCTGACAGCGTTCATGGCAGACCTTACCGATCTGGGTGATTTCCAACAAAGCTTCGCTGCCCATCTTTAACCGGCTGCCGATAGGTAAAGAACAAAGATCAAGACCTTCGGTAGTAAAATTTTCGGCAAAATCACCGGGGCCAACATCAAGCCCCTTAGCGAGCATCTTGGCGACACTCTCATTGGCCAGAAGGCTGATCTGACGATGGCCTTCACCGCCGTGGCCATCACCTTGCAGACCAAAATCTTCCACCAGCACGCCCTGTCCGACATCCTTTTTACGGCCGCCCTTGGCCAGACTGGTGCACACAGCGACAATCTTTCCTTTTACCATTATGTTCTCCTAAAAAACCTAAAAGGGTGTAACCGACGAGTTTATCGTTGCCGTAATTTGGCGTTAAGCATCCGCCGAGCACTACTGGCGATCACTTGGGAAATCTCACGACTCTTGCTGAGGTTTTTCAGATCCCTTTCGGACAGGATGCTCATATAGCGCAGAGCCAGAGCAGGCGGAGTTCGGGGATGAACGACCAGAGCCTGCTTGATGGTATAGTTCTTCATCCACTCCCGATTCATGGTGACGATCCGAATCAGTTCTTCATTACTACTCTTGTTATTAACAACAGCTAGCACCTCCCCGTCGCTAACTCGGGGATTCTTAAGAACCGCTGCACACACTAGTTTATTACTCTCCCTGATCAGCAGCTTGCGCCATTCCTTATCGCCGGTCAAGGCTGCTTTGACCTTCTCTGCAACTCCCATGACCATGATTTGCTGGTAGGCAGTCTGGCCTGCCTCCTCAATTTCCTCATCCCAGTCATCCGCTTCATTGTCGACTTTCTCATCAGGCAGGGCAGACAGTTCGTCAAAACGTGTCAGCCAGTGTCCTTCGGCTGCGGGGTTAGCCTCGATGGCCTCGCGCAAACCCTCAACACAGCATCGGGCATGGCGATCGACTAGATAACTAAGAACATCAACGGTGCATTGACTGGCTACGGTCAGCAAAGTCTGGTGAGCTAACCCAGGATTATCAAGCAGAAGCACTAATACAGAGGCATCGTCATGACGTTGCCGGGCCACAAAATCGAGCACCTGGGGATGGATTTCACCTTCGCAAAGCAACGGAACCAATCGATAAGGAGCAATACCCTTAAGTGTGGTAATCGCTAGATCACGAACCTCTACCGCACCGCGGTGTGCAAGTACAAAAAGCGCCAACAATTCTTCATTATTACAAAGCTGAAACTGGCCGCTGGCAACCTGACGTTGCTCTTCAAGGGAACCATCCGGGCTGATTAGTCGGGCGACACGGGTCGACACTTTAAGTTTTCGGTCAGTAGTTAGATCTTTCATCGCTCTCTTCTGCATGTCGGATAAAGTTTCGTGGCCGGCTATCCATACCACCTATTTGACTGTAAAAACAATTCTCGCATTGTCGACTGTTCGCCCCGTTCAGTCAAGATGCCTTTATGGTAAATGGGAGCTGTTACTTCGAAATGCATGCCCCTAGTGAAAGAAAAGCGCCCTTCGGCAATATAGCAATACCGAAGGACGCAATTTTACGCCCTAACCAGAGCTTTGGGTCTTCACGAACGATTACTCAGCCTGATTGAGTTCAGCGATCAATTTTTGCATATTTTGCGCAGGAACCTCTTGGTAATGGGAGAATTCCATGGAAAACATCCCGCGATCGGAAGTCATCGAACGAAGTTCTGGAGCATACTGGAGCACCTCACTCAAAGGTACCTGAGAGGCAACGACCTGGTTGCCTGTCTTCGGCTCCATACCCAGCACCTTGCCTCGACGGGAGTTCATGTCACCGATAACATCACCGACACAATCGTCCGGAACGGTGATCTCCATCTGCATCACCGGTTCGAGCAAAACAGGCTTGGCCTGCTCTACACCTTTTTTGAATCCCATTGATCCGGCAATTTTGAAGGCCATCTCAGAAGAGTCGACGGAATGGTAAGAACCATCGTACAGAGTCGCCCTGAAATCGACGGTCGGAAATCCAGACAAAATCCCCTTTTGCGCCGCTTCGGCAATACCTTTTTCAACCGCTGGGATATATTGGCGAGGCACCGCTCCGCCGACTATTTTGTCGACAAATTCGAAACCGGATCCCCGGGGCAGCGGTTCCATTTCCAGCCAAACATCGGCATACTGGCCGCGACCACCCGACTGTTTTTTATATTTACTCTGCAGTTGGGCTTTGCCACGCAAGGTTTCACGATAAGGCACCTTCGGCACCTTGAGCAAAACCTCGACATTAAACTTACGCTTTAGTTTCTCGGCAGTAACTTCGACATGAACCTGCCCCATGCCCGACAGGACCAACTCTTTAGTTTCCTCGTCACGCCTAACCTGCAGGGTAGTATCCTCTTCGACCAGTTTGTGCAACGCACTGTTTATCTTATCTTCATCGCTCTTGCTGGCCGCTTCTAAGGCAAAGGAAATAACCGGTTGGATCGGCTCGGGATAGTCGTAACAAATAGGCTTGGCACCATCGCACAGGGTGTCGCCGGTGGCGGTTTCCTTGAGTTTGGCCACCGCAACGATATCGCCAGGCGAAGCGCTCTGCACCGGCGATTGCTGTTTGCCGTTAAGCATGAAAATCTGGCCCACCCGCTCGACCGCATCCTTATTGGCATTGTAGAAATTGCTGTCTGATTTGAGAGAGCCGGAGTAGACCCGGAATAAGGTCAGCTTACCGGTGTAGGGGTCGCTGATGGTCTTAAATACCAGGGCGGAAAAGGGCTGATCTTCAGTCGGTAGACGCTCTTCGATCTCATCGCTTTTTGGATTAGTACCGGTCTGGCTACCGCGATCAGTGGGCGACGGCAGACAGAGATTGACGTAATCGGTGAGTTCGCTGACTCCGGCATTGCGGGCCGCACTGCCGGCCAATACCGGAATGAAATTCCCAGCCAGGGTACCGATCCGCAGCCCCTGAAGAAGCTCGGCCTCAGTCAGAGTCTCCTCTTCCAGATACTTCTCCATCAGGTCGTCTTCGGTTTCGGCAACGGCCTCCATCAGCATTATCCGCTGGGTTTCGGCCTCGTCCAGCATTTCGCCAGGAATGTCCTCTATCTCACTGCCGCCACTGCCGTCGTCTTTAAACAGGTGGGCCTTCATGGTCACAAGATCGATGATTCCCCGGAAATCATCTTCCGCGCCGATGGGTAAGGTAACTACCACAGCGGGAGTATCAAGGGAGTCGGCCATACTCGATATTGCTCTATCAAAATCACCTCGTTCGCGATCCATCTTATTGACGAAGGCAATAGTTGGAACACCGAATTCATGACACCAGTCCAAGATCTTCTGTGTTTGCGCCTTAACCCCAGAGATGGCCGAAACCAGCAACACTGCACCATCTACGGCACGCAGACAGTTACGAGTGTCATGAAGGAAGTTGGCGTAACCAGGTGTGTCGACGATCTGAAGTTGATGCCCCTGCCA
>MAXT01000219.1:0-796 GCA_001751225.1 Desulfuromonadales bacterium C00003107
ACTTTTATTCTTCATCTTGTTTCCCTCAAATGTGGGTAGGATTAGAAATCCTATATAAAACTTTCTATTTTTGAATTTTTGGTAACAAATGTAACCTAAAAAGATAACATTATCTGGAGTGTAACTGTACGCTTATTTTGGGATCTTTTTGATCAAACTACCCTTTTATCTCGTGCTAATCTGTGTAATCTTGTGGTTCTTTCAACTCGCATTCACCGGCACATATATCACCTCACCCGTTTCTAACCGGTATGCCGTCCCTAATTTATGACCTTGCCCGCCTGCCACCTGCTCTGTCATATTCATCACCTTTATCTCCTGCCCTTTCTTGATAATCACCTGCATGTTCTCCTTTCCTGGATTCTTCACCACGGTTACATCCGCATCTTCTGTAAGAAGTTCCGGCACACTCGCGGAAATCGCCAGCGCGACGAGCAGCGCAACTGCAAAGACCATCGCAGCGTCAAACAGGTTTGCCACACCACCCAGCGGGTCTTCCTCATCNNCATTTCAACTCTTCCACCACATACTCCATATCACTCAGATCCTGTGTGTACCACCTCTTCTTGACTAACAAGATTGCGTATGCTATTCCACCACTAAGAAGTCCGAGAACTGTCGTGCTAAACGCCACAACCAGATTAGTTACGAGCTGCTGGATGTTTCCCGCCGAGAGCCCCATTAGTGCGGGTCCTAACGGTATCAGCGTGCCCATTAACCCGAACATCGGTCCCAGCTTCACGACCAATCTCGCCTTCTCAAGCTCCTCCGTTATCTTCAGTTCATAGTCCTGAAG
>MAXT01000219.1:858-1120 GCA_001751225.1 Desulfuromonadales bacterium C00003107
CTGAGAAAGTCATTGGAGCCACTGGTCTTCAGAGCTTCTACCGCTTTTTTGTTTTCGCCCTTCTGCATATAGCTCTTTGCATCTCTACATCCCACTCGCAGTTTTTTGATATCCCTGCTTCTTGCGGCATATTCCGATACAAACTGCCCTAACGAAACAAGCGACCAGGCAACCAGTCCAAGCAGTATAATAATTACGGGGTAGAGCAGTGAATTAGAAACCATGAACAGCGTCCCCATTAACCCTGAAGAAATATCCATTT
>MAXT01000219.1:1140-2142 GCA_001751225.1 Desulfuromonadales bacterium C00003107
AGCAAAGACATCACCACCAATGATAGCATTACTTCATGTGAATTTACTGTAGATTGCGGCACCGGAATGCTCTCCGCCTGAATATATGCAGGAATTATAAGCAGCGAGAGTAAATAGAACAAGCCGAATAGAATCATAGCCGTGCCGAGAGAAGAAGGATTTTTAATCGTGAAAAGAGCGGCAACGGAAGAAACAGCAAATGAGAAGCCGCAGACACCGATAAAGAAAATCACGCCTACAAGGATACCTATCCACAGGTGGCTGATACCACTGAGCTGCGATAACATCAAACAAGCCAAAAAAGTCGCTGTCAAACATGCGGGGCATGGAATAGAGAGCAACAAGAAAGTCTTCCTTGAAACGTCTTTACCACGTGAAAGCCATTCCTTCTTCGTTTTTATTCCGAAATACACGAGTCCTGTTGCAATGATAACGTGCATCGTAACGCCGGTTGCAAGTATATTTTGCGTTATGTCGAGCGGGATAACACCCACCAAATAGCTAAGGATCAACGAAGCGACAAGATAGATAAAAGCCACGTAAATAACTTCCCTTCTCTTCAGGTTGGCGAAACCACAGCCTAAGCCTGTTTTTAATGCAAGGATTGCTATACCTACAAGCACACCCAATACCATGACGTTACTTATCTCTGCCATCCCCCACTTCTCCTTTTGCTCACTGTTACTTCTCGCCCAGCCTATAGCCCGAAATATCAAGTAGCCAGCTTCCGTCCTTAAGTTTCTTCTCTGCCTCAGTTATCTCTATTCTTCGCTGGAATAAAGGGCCGTCAAGTACAAACGTGTGGTATTCGCCATGCTCGCCGCATGGATGAATATCCTTCGGCAGGTCATTGATGAATTGCATGTTTATCTCTCTACCCAACCAATCTTCACTGAACAAATCGGCTTTAACCTTTATGACTATCGCTTTGAATCCCGTGTTCACAAATGCCTTCAGGATTTCTATCGGCTCGATACCCCATAACGGTTCTATTGACGCCAC
>MAXT01000219.1:2212-2658 GCA_001751225.1 Desulfuromonadales bacterium C00003107
CGCTTCCTTAAATTTTGCCTCGTAGCTTCCCCATGTGCTCTTAACCTGGATTATGGGTATTCCTATTGCCTCTGCCTGTAAGACTAACAAATCAGAGCTTATGCCATGAGCTCGTGACCTCGTCCCATCCTCGGATATAAAATTCAGCAGGTAAGAAACGTCAAAGCCCTCTGACAGTGCCTTATAACATGCAAGGCAGCTTTCCTTTCCGCCGCTCCAAGAAGAGAATACTTTCATGTCCTTCATTTTCATGCCTGTGATTTTTGAGTGCTGAGTTTATAAATAGCTTTGCTTTTGGGTAATATGTGTTACCCTGTTTGCAATTTGCATTTATAGTCATTTCAGTAATAAATTGCAATTATTAAACCACCTGATTTCACGAGATTAGAAGCTGTCCAATAATCAGATATTTTGCGAAAATTGATGCTTATTTTTGGCTATAAAGC
>MAXT01000220.1 GCA_001751225.1 Desulfuromonadales bacterium C00003107
GGAGTCGACGACGAAGCGGCTTGGCTTAAATATCGTGACGTAGGAAAATCGATCCGACGATCCCCGAGACAGTAATCCGGCTGCTGGCCGCTAACAAAAAGGCGGCCTTGCGGCCGCCTTTCGTTCATATCAGCCCCTGAATCAGGCCAGATTTTCTTTGATGCGTTTAACGGCTTCGATGACGTTGTCCCGATCACCGAAAGCTGAAAGCCGGTAGTAGCCTTCGCCACTGGGACCAAAGCCGCTGCCGGGGGTGCCGACCACGTGGCACTCGGAGAGCAGCTTGTCGAAAAAGTCCCAACTGCTCATGGCACCCGGTGTCTTGAGCCAGATATAGGGGGCGTTGATACCGCCGTAAACGGTCAGGCCGGCGGCTTTCAGACCCTCACGAATGAGGCGGGCATTCTCCATGTAGTAGTCGATGGTCTCCTGAATCTGAGCCCAGCCTTCGTCGGAATAGACGGCTGCGGCAGCCTTCTGCACCGGGTAGGAGACGCCGTTGAATTTAGTCGACTGACGGCGGTTCCACAGCTTGTTGAGGGAGGATAACTCACCGTCGGCGGTACGGGCCATCAGGGCCTCTGGCACCACGGTGAGGGCGCAACGCACGCCAGTAAAGCCGGCAGTCTTGGAGAAGCTGCGGAATTCGATGGCACATTTTTCTGCGCCTTCGATCTCGTAGATGGAGCGAGGAATTCCCGGTTCGGTAATGAAGGCCTCATAGGCGGCGTCGTAAAACAGCACTGCCTCGTTAGCCAGGGCATAGTCGACCCACTTCTGCAAATTCTCTTTGGTGGCTACGGTGCCAGTCGGGTTGTTGGGGTAGCAGAGGTAAACGATGTCGACCTTTTCCGTGGGAATGGCCGGGGTGAAGCCGTTCTCCTCAGTGCAGGGCAGGTAGACCATGCCTTCGTAGTAGCCCTTTTCGTCGGCTTCGCCGGTGCGGCCGATCATGACATTGGTGTCGTTATAGACCGGATAGACCGGATCGCAGATAGCCACCTTATTGTCGAGGGCGAAGATGTCGAGGATATTGGCGCAGTCGCATTTGCTACCGTCGGAGATGAAGATCTCCGAGGCCTTCAAAGAGACACCCAGGGGCTTGTAGGCCTTCTCGATGAGGGTGTCGATGAGGAACTTGTAGCCCTGCTCGGGACCGTAGCCCATGAAGGAATCCCCTTGGGTCAGGTTGTCCACCGCTTTATGAAAAGCGTCGATAACCACCGGAGCCAGAGGTTGGGTGACATCGCCGATGCCGAGTTTGATAACCTTAGCTTCAGGGTTGGCGTCGGTAAAGACTTTGACCCTGCGGCCGATTTCGGGAAACAGGTAGCCGGCCTTGAGCTTGAGATAGTTGTCGTTTAAACGTGCCACAGATAATCCTCCAGTTTGTTTGTATAATTCAGAGGGAATACGTTCAGTTCGAATTCCTATGATTTAAATTGGTTAGACCCTTGGCTGAAGCTGCGAAGGGAACAAAAAAAATATTTTACCGCAGAGTACGCTGAGAAAAGAAAAAGACAGATTTCCCTGGGCTTCTCTGCGTTCTCTAGTGAGCGAAGCGAACGGGCGGTGAAAAACAGATTTTGAGATTTTCACTTTACGCTGCAACAGCCATGATTATTTAGTTCAGTCCCAGAATGTCCTGCATATCATAAATGCCAGGTTGTTGAGCGTCGATCCAGCCGGCGGCCCGCACTGCACCACGAGCGAACATATCGCGGCTCATTGCCCGGTGGGTAATCTCGATGCGCTCGCCCATGCCGATGAAGTAGACAGTATGCTCGCCGACAATATCGCCACCGCGTACGGTCTGCATGCCGATTTCGTCCTTGGTGCGGGCGCCGCACATCCCTTCGCGATGGTAGACAGCGCTCTGCTGATAGTCGCGACCGAGGGCATCGGCGACGATCTCACCCATGCGTACCGCGGTGCCGCTCGGCGAGTCCTTCTTCTGATTGTGATGTAGTTCGACAATTTCCACGTCGAAGCCGTCGCCAAGAATTTTGGCGGCATCCTTAAGGATCTTGAAACAGGCGTTAACGCCGACGCTCATGTTGGGCGCTAGTACCACCGGAATTTGTTCGGCAAATTTCTCTGCAGCCGCTCTCTGTTCTGGGGTAAAACCGGTGGAGCCAATAACCATTTTCTTGCCAAGGCGGGCGCACACTTCGAGGTTTTTCAGGGTCACCTCGGGGAAGGTGAAATCGATGAGAACCTCGGCGTCCTGCAGGGCCTGTTCGTGGCTGTCGGTGATAGTGACGCCAAGGGGGCCGCAGCCGGCGATACTTCCGGCGTCCTGGCCGAGCATTTCGTGGCCGGCCATTTCCAGCGCGCCGGCCAGCTCCAGGCCTTCGCTTTCTTTGATGGCGGTGATGATGCGGCCGCCCATACGTCCGGCAGCGCCGTTAACGGCAATTTTAACCATAGTTTCCTCCCCGGTTTGACCGGTATCTGTGCTTAAACGATCAGGTCGTGACGGGCCATGACCGTTTTCAGTTGTTTGACACTCTGCGGTTGCATGGTGACCAGGGGCAGACGCACCCCGGCTTTGCAAAGGTTCATCAGTTCAAGAGCGGCCTTGACCGGGGTCGGATTCGACTCGATGAACATGATGTTGTGAATATCGAGTAGGTCAAAGTGCTTCTGTCGAGCGTCCTCCCAGTGGCCGTCTTCAATGGCGGCAACCAAAGCTCTGACCGCCGCTGGCATGATGTTGGCGGTAACCGAGATCACCCCCTTGGCGCCGACGGACATGAAGGGCAGGGTCAGGCTGTCGTCACCGGACAGGATGGCGAACCCCTCGCCGGTACGGGCCAGGATCTCGCCGGCCTGATTGACGCCGCCGGAGGCATCTTTGAGGCCGATGACGTTGGGTAACTCTGCAAGACGTACGGTGGTCTCCACAGCCAGGTTGATGCCGGTGCGACCGGGGACGTTGTATAGCATCTGAGGCAGGGCAATCTGTTCCGCCACGGTCTTGAAATGCTGGTAGAGACCCTCTTGGGAGGGCTTATTGTAGTAGGGGGTGATGAGCAGCGCGCCGTCCGCACCCGCCGCCTTGGCTGCATTGGTCAGTTCAATAGCTTCGCGGGTGGAGTTGGAGCCAGTGCCCGCCAGAATCGGCACCCGTTTGTTGACCTGCGCAACACAGGCACGAATGACTTCTGTGTGCTCCTGATGATCGAGGGTTGCCGCCTCGCCGGTACTGCCGCAGGGTACGATGCCATCAGTGCCGTTCTCGATCTGGAACTCGACAAGTTGCCGAAATGCCTCCTCGTCAAAGCGCCCCTCATTGTCGAAGGGAGTGACGATGGCCACGATAGATCCTCTGAACATGTCTGGTTCCTCCAGTATTTGCGAATCAATTGGACGCGTGTTGCCACCGAAGTTCCGGAGGCAGGCAGCGGGCTCAGATCCCGTCCGGGATACATTCCCCCTTGATCAGGTCGTCATAGGTTTCCCGCTGGCGGATCACCAGAACCTGGTCACCCTTGACCATCACCTCTGGGGTGCGAGGCCGACTGTTGTAGTTGGAGGCCATGGTAAAACCGTAAGCCCCGGCTGAGGTGACGGCCAACAGTTCGCCCTGTTTGAAGACCGGTATTTCCCGGTCCTGAGCGAGAAAATCGCCCGACTCGCAGATCGGTCCAACCACATCGGCAACCATTCGTTCGCTGGTTGAGCGGTCTACCGGTTCGATGCCCTGATAAGAGCCATAAAGGGCTGGTCGGGCCAGGTCGTTCATAGCCGCATCGACGATGACAAAGTTTTTTGCTTCGCCTTCCTTGACGTACAGAACCTTGGCAGCAAGAATGCCGGCGTTGCCGACCATCATCCGGCCTGGTTCGAAGATCAGGGTTACATCCAGACCGTCGGTGGCTTCGATGATCGCCTTGGCGTAATCGGCAGGGCTCGGTGGTTCTTCGTCATCATAGGTGATTCCCAGGCCGCCGCCCAAATCGAGATACTTGATGGCGAAGCCTTCTTGTTTCAGTATCTCGACCAGTTCGCGAATCTTTTTGATGGCATCGACAAAGGGGGATAGTTTGGTCAGCTGACTGCCGATGTGGCAATCGACACCAATTACCTCCAGGTTAGGCATGGCAGCGGCGCGGCGGTAATCTTCCAGCGCCTGGCTGATGTTGATACCGAACTTGGCCTGTTTCATCCCCGTGGAGATGTAGGGGTGGGTTTGGGGATCGACATCGGGATTGACGCGAATGGCGATACCGGCCTTCTTGCCGAGCCGCCCGGCAACCCGGTCGATGGTCTCCAGCTCCTGAGGCGATTCGACGTTAAACATCAGGATGCCGGCCTTGAGGGCTGCTTCGATTTCCGGCTCGGTTTTGCCTACGCCGGAATAGACAATTTTTTGAGGATCGCAGCCGACTTGCTGAGCGCGAAACAGTTCCCCGCCGGAAACCATGTCAAAGCCTGCGCCGAGAGTAACAAAGGTCTTGAGTACAGCTAGATTGCTGTTGGCTTTGATGGAATAACAAACGATATGGGGGACGCTGGCAAAGGCTGAAGTGAAGGCCTCCATATGGCGGCTCAGAGTGGCATGGGAATAGAGGTAGAAGGGGGTGCCAACCTGGGCGGCGATATCCTTGACGGCAACCTCTTCGCAATAAAGGTCGTTTCCCTGGTACTGAAAGTGGTTCATGGGATCTCTCCTGAAATTCGCTAGCGAAACTATGAAAAAAGTAAGCGATTGAATATATATTAATGGCCCGAAACCGAGCAGGTAATGCTTAACACAAGCCCGTCGGGGATGTCAAAAACCGCCCTGCGGGGTAATGACCAAGCTGTCGGAAAGTGCGCTTTCCAGCACCCGTTCGGCCTGCCGCGCGACAGTGCGGATGGCATAGACGTAGCTGCGGCCTGTTTCAAAACCGCTATCCACAAAACGCGGCTGGTTGAGCAGCTCTTGGTTGCGGGGAGCGGCATCAAAGGCCCGTCCGGGACGACGGCGATAGACCTGGTAGCCGAGGAGTTCCATATCCGCAGGTAACGCCACGGTTTGCCAGCTGAGCAGTAGGTCGCCATTTTGGCGCTCGGCTTTGGGCGCGGCGGGAGCGGGAGGCGGCACTGCCAGGGTCTGACGTCGCTCGATGGATGGTCCGTCCTGACCCCAGCGATTAAAGGGGACTACTTTGTAGCTATAGCCCAGGCCAGGCTCAAGGTCGGTGTCGAGGAGAAACAGTTGGCCGTTGCGGCGCTGGGTATGTCCCAGGTAGTCGAGTTCTACCAGCCGCCACAGAGGTGCATTGTCCCGACAGTCTGGGCAGTCTTCTGCGGGATCGAAGCTCTGACGATAGACGCGGAACCCGGCCAGATCGGTCAACTCGCTGCCATCCTGATTGCGGCGGGGCTGGCTCCAGCTGAGCAGCAAAGCGTCGCCCTGCTGGTGCAGGGTCATCTCCGGCGGCGCCGCTGGGAACGGTTGCGCCAGGGGCCGTACCGGGCCCTTGGTGCCGCAGCCGGCCAGCAGAAACAGAAAAGCCAGCATCAGGACAATGGGGCGCAATCGACGATTCATGGCATCAAGCCCTTTCGGCCCTTTCTTGGCGGGCCCGGGCGATTTCCCGCTGTACGGCCTCACGGGCTGTACCGCCGGTGGCACGGCGGGCGTTGACCGAGGCGTCCAGGGTGACATAGTCGTAAATATCGGCTTCGATGTGCTCTGAGAAAGAGCGGAACTCTTCAAGGCTCAATTCGGGAATGTCCTTGTCGTTCTCGATGCAGTAACGCACTGTCTTACCAACGATCTCGTGAGCATCGCGAAAGGGGATGCCTTTGCGTACCACATAGTCGGCCACGTCGGTGGCGGTGGAGAATCCTCGCGCAGCGGCTTCTCGCATGTTTTCAGCCCGGACGGTCAGCTGGTCGATCATGTCGGCAAAGACTTTGAGGCTGCCTTTGACCGTGTCGATGGTGTCGAACAGCGGCTCTTTGTCTTCCTGCATGTCCTTATTGTAGGCCAGCGGCAGAGCCTTCATCACCGTCAGCAGGCTCATCAGATTGCCGTAGACCCGGCCGGTCTTGCCTCGTACCAATTCAGGCACGTCGGGGTTCTTCTTTTGCGGCATGATCGAGCTGCCGGTGCAGAAGGCATCGGACAGGGAGATGAAATCAAAATCAGCGCTCGACCAGAGGATCAACTCCTCAGACAGGCGTGACAGGTGCATCATCAGGATCGCTGCGGAACTGCAGAATTCGAGAGCGAAGTCCCGATCGGAGACGCTGTCGAGGCTGTTGCGGGTCACACCGTCAAAGCCGAGCTGTTCAGCAACGAATTCCCGGTCGATGGGGAAGGTGGTCCCGGCCAGAGCGCCGGCGCCCAAGGGCATCTGGTTGAGGCGTTTGAAGAGGTCTGTGAAGCGACCGGCATCGCGGCGCAGCATTTCGTAATAGGCCAGCATGTGGTGGGAAAAGAGCACCGGCTGGGCGGTTTGCAAGTGAGTATAGCCGGGCATGATCACCGCCAGGTTGGTTTCCGCTTGGCTGAGCAGCGCTTCTTGTAGCTTGTCGAGATAGCCGCGAACGGATTGCAACTCATCCCGCAGGTAAAGACGCACGTCGAGGGCCACCTGATCGTTACGGGAGCGGGCCGTGTGCAGCTTGCCGCCCACCGAGCCGATGCGTTCGATGAGCCGCGCCTCGATGTTCATGTGAATATCTTCCAGGGTCACCGAGAATTCGAAATCTCCCGCCTCTATATCTGTCTGGATGCTTTCCAGGCCAGCGATGATGGTCTGCGCTTCCTCATCGGTAATGATGTCCTGCTTGGCCAGCATACGCGCATGGGCGATGGAGCCCTGAATATCGTAGCGATAGAGGCGCTGGTCGAAATCGATGGAGGCGGTGAAAGCTTCGACAAATTCGTCAGTCGGCTGGGTGAAACGGCCAGCCCAGGGTTTTTTGCTCATGGTGAATGTACTCCAGTTTATGGG
>MAXT01000221.1 GCA_001751225.1 Desulfuromonadales bacterium C00003107
CTTCAGCAGTTAGATATCTTCCCTTTAGCATGTCTTTGGCTGTAGCGAGTTCACTGCAGAGAACTGCCGGTTTGTTATGCTTTGCAAAAGCCCTGAAGCAGCTTGAAAAGGCATTCTTTCAAGGGAGACCTGCCATGACCCGAATTAATAATTTTATCGCTGGTGAATGGGTATTGCCGAGCAGTGGTGAATTCGTCAATAGCATCAATCCGGCCCGTATCTCCGATATCGTGACGCGCTATCCTCTTTCTGCCAAAGCTGATGTTGATCGGGCAGTAGCCGCAGCCAGGGAGGCTTTTCCGGTTTGGCGGGATCTGCCGGCGCCGCGACGGGCTGAAATATTGTACAGGGCTGCGGAGCTGTTGCAGCGGGCCAAGCCGGAATTGGCAAAAAGCGTTACCAGGGAGATGGGCAAGGTCTATTCCGAAGGTCTGGGTGACATTCAGGAAGCCGTTGATATGGCCTATTATATGGCAGGGGAAGGTCGGCGGTTGGTTGGAGAAACCGTGCCTTGCGAGCTGCCTCATAAAGACGGCAAGTCGCTGCGCGTGCCCCATGGGGTTTTTGCCCTGATCACCCCTTGGAACTTCCCGGTGGCGATACCGGTGTGGAAGATTTTCGCCTCTTTGATCTGCGGTAATACAGCCGTCTTCAAGCCGTCTTCAGACAGTCCTTATTGTGCAGCGCTGTTGGTGGAAATTTTAGAAGAGGCCGGATTGCCAGCCGGAGTGCTCAACCTGGTTATGGGCCGAGGCCAACATGTCGGTCAGTATCTGGCGACCCATCCTGGTGTGGATGGGATTTCCTTTACCGGTTCCTGTGCTGTCGGCGAGGCTTTAGCCCAGCAGGCGGCTGCTCTGCACCGGCCCATTGCCATGGAAATGGGTGGCAAAAACGCTATTCTGATTCTCAAGGACGCCGATCTTGATCTCGCGCTGCACGGTGTGTTGTGGGGGGCCTTCGGTACCACCGGGCAACGATGCACCGCGGCCAGTCGTATAATCCTGGAGCAAGCAGTCTATGATCGGTTTTTGAACCGTCTGGTCGAAGCGGCCGGTAGTTTGCGCCTGGGAGACGGACTGCTGCCTGAGACCGATGTCGGGCCCCTGATCAATAAACAGGGCTTGGATAAGGCCCTCGATTATATAAAAATTGGGCAGGAGGAAGGGGCCGAACTGTTGTGTGGCGGCCTGCGGGCCGCAGAGGGAGGCCTGGCGGAGGGCTATTTTATGCAGCCTGCTGTTTTCGCTAACGTACAACCAAACATGCGCATCGCTCAGGAGGAGATTTTCGGACCGGTGGTAGCGGTCATGCCTTGTGCCGATTATGAAGACGGGATCCGCCTGGTCAACCAGAGCCGCTATGGACTATCGTCTTCCATCTATACGAATAATGTAAATTATGCCGCCCGTGCCGAAAGGGATATCGACAGCGGCCTGGTCTACATCAATGCCAGCACCATCGGTGCTGAGATCCAGTTGCCCTTTGGCGGTTTCAAGCATTCAGGTTCCGGTCACCCGGAGGCCGGCGGGCGGATGGGGGCTATCGACTTCTTTTCCCGCATCAAGGTGATCTATCGGGATTTTAGTGGCCGGCTGCAAAAAGCCCAGATCGATCAGGAGTCTCAATAATGTCGGCAAAGGGCACCCGTCAGAGGCGCAAGGTGGTCCTTATGGGCGCCGGTGGGCGGGACTTTCATAATTTCAATATTCTTTTCCGCCATCGGCCGGAGGTGGAGGTCCTTGCCTTCACCGCAGCGCAGATCCCCTTTCAGCAGGATCGGCGCTACCCGGCAGAACTGTCCGGCGTTATCTATCCTAAAGGTATTCCCATCGTTGGCGAAGATGCCTTACCAGCACTGTTGGCGAAGGGGAATGTCGAGGTCGTTTTTTCTTACAGCGATATTTCCCACCAGCAGTTGATGAGCATTGCCTCTCGCGTGCTGGCCCTTGGCGGTAAATTCAGTCTGCCTTCTGTCGAACAGACCATGTTAACGGCCCGTGTTCCGGTCCTGTCTGTCTGTGCCGTGCGTACCGGTTGTGGCAAAAGCCCCCTGGTCCGATTTCTCTGTAGACTTTTTTTGAAGCAGGGGCTTCAGCCGGTTGTGGTTCGCCACCCCATGGCTTACGGAGATTTAAAGGGCAGGGCGGTGCAGCGGATATCTGGGGAAGCCGATCTGCAAGAATCTATTTGGACCCTTGAGGAAAGGGAAGAGTTCGAACCCTTACTGAATCTCGGGGTCAGTGTTTATTGCGGTGTGGATTATCAGGCTATTCTTGACGAGGCAGAAAAGGCCGGGGACTTGATCGTCTGGGATGGCGGCAATAACGACACGTCTTTTTTCCGCCCGGACCTGGAGTTGGTCGTGCTCGATCCTCTGCG
>MAXT01000222.1 GCA_001751225.1 Desulfuromonadales bacterium C00003107
CGGCAATATAGATCTGGGCGCCGAAGGTTTTCAGCTGAACCGAGCCGACAAAGGCCAGAATCAGTCCGACCAGCACGCTGATCAGAGAGACGATGGGCAGGGCCTTCACCCCGCACTCCTGCAACAGCAAGATCAAATCCGAGCGTCGAAAACGAGCCTTCCCACGCACCAGCCGCCCGGCAGCCTGCACCGATTCGCCAAGAAAGGCCAGCATATTTGCGCCTTCCCCAAGGGCAAGGAGTACCTCATTCCCCACCTGGGAAAGAAACGACTCCCGGACCGCCTCCGCCCGGCCGGCTTTCTTCTCCGGTACGGCGCTGGCCAGCTGCAGCAGCTTCTGCACCCCTTCAGGCAACCCCTCCTGCACCACCGCGAAACCGCCCTCCTCCCCCTTTCGGACCAGGCGCAGCAGAAAGGTCAGCAGGCTGCTGTCCCAGGCTTGCAACTCCTGGCAGTCGAAGACCACCTGGGCCACGCCCGGAGCCTCCCCCAAAGCCCCTTCAATCTCCGCCATGGCCGGCTGCGGCAGATCGCGCAGCCAGGAACCGCTCAGCCTGATCTGCAATCGATCCGCTGCAGGCCGGTCCCAAAAGAGACGGGGTGGTTCCGAAACCGTGGTTGTCGAGGTAGTCATAACGTTGCTTTCGCTTGAAAAGAACCTGAAATAGGCCAGCCAACCCCAAAATCTCCGACCTTGCGTGCTGCCTGCCTTTCAACCTGGGTGGGAAAATCCTCCTTTAGCGACCAGTCCAGCTGTTCCATGGCTGCGTGCGCTGTCGGGTGGAAACAGCTGGAGATCTGCTGTTCCTTGGCCTTCAGCGCCTCGGTTCAGACGACATGGTCCAGCGGTACAAGCGCCGAGCCTGGTGCAACTATTTAGAATATTAACGGGAATTTGTCCGGGTTCAAGGGCGGCACAGGATATCCGGCCACTTTCAAGGCTTTATCGCGCTGAGGTGATCAGGTCGTCGACCGTGGCAAGGCTACCCGGCTGGATAAAGCCTGTGCGCATGCAAAACCGCAGGTATCACTGGATTCCTTCCCGACTGGCTGAGGTGAAGGCCCACCAGGGAAGCGACAAGTACCGCCAGATAGAGTTGGCCGACAACCGCTTCCAGCAGAGATAACGAACAGAGAGGGAAATCAAGGGCGAGATATCGCTATAACCGAGGGTGGTCACGGTGATGAAGCTGCAGTAGATACAAAGCAGGCTGTTCTCTTCCAGAAGGTCGAGAGAGATGTCGAAATAGCCGGGCCGCAACCAATCCAGCAGGGAATAAATGAGGCCCCACAGCATCCCCAGCAGCAGATAGCTGTCCAGCGCGCCGTGGGGCCCCCTTTCGCTTTGTTTCGATTTATGCTGCAATTCATCCATCTAGTCAAAATTGCAGCATAAACACTTTATTTCCGGTCCCGGTCAGGGGTTCATGCAGTAACCGAACACGATGAACCCGTGCCCTTCCCCCGAGGCGCTCATCGTCAGGCTTCCGGTTTCCTTGCCGAGGGCAATGCTCCACCCTCGCTGTTCCACCCCCTGCAGGACGGTTATCCCTGGTAGTTCCATGATCTGGGCGATCTTGGTATCGTCCCGCTTGATCGTTTTGTCGACGGAAATAATGGCCTGTTTAGCGAGGTCGATGCGCACAAAACGGGGCAGGGCCATTTCCTCAATGGCCCACTCGCTACACTCTCCCTCAATGCTGCATTCGTAGGCTCTGGTCAGCGAACAGACGCGGACGTTATCCTCGGCTGCTACGGCGGGGATAGCAAAAAACAGGCAGGCAAGTGCGCAGGACAGTGATTTTCGTATCATGGCTCGCTCCTTTTAAATTAACTCCTGCAGGCCGTTGCAAAGCAAGCTGCAATGCCGGCCTGCGGGTTTTATCAGAAATCGGGGGGAAGCTACTTAACGGTATAGTCACGCCCTTCCATGCAGGCGCCCCAGGCACGGTTGTACTGGCCGCGCTGTTGCTGGTAGCCCGCTGATTCCTGCTTTGCCCACTGTTCCTGGTCCTTGGTACTTTCGTGTCGGCGCGCGCCGCCGACAAGCCCGCCGGAAGCTGCGCCGATGGCAGCGCCCTTGCCTGCGTCACCGGCTATAGCCCCCACCGCGACGCCCAGCAGCGCGCCACCGGCTGCTCCCCGCAAGGCTCCCCCCTTCTGTTGGGGGGGCGCGGTCTTGGCCACCGGCACCTGCATCGGATCGAAGCCGGTCTGCTGCCTGGCCCACTGGTAGCAATCATACTTGTCTTTTTCAACCTGTTCCGCACCCTGCCCCTTGCTCGGGTAAACAATCGGCTCCTGAGCGCTGCAAACCGAAACCAGGGCAACGCAGGCGCTCACCAGCGCAACCATTACTATCCCTGAGACGATTACCCACCTTGTCAACTTCTCGGTTTTCATTGTGTGCCTCCTGTTTGCCAAACCTTCCGGTTCCTTCGGACATCTGCTGTAGCGCTCAGTTTGGCGCCGTGCCATCAATCGATACTTTAAGGGTAATAGACCCTTATTGAATTGCAACTGCTGACAATTTGGATTAAGTAAACCAGGCAAGGCCAGGGGAGAGGCCTGTTGTTCTAACTCAACCAGGGCATTCCGGTTGCTAAAAAAGAAAAAGGACCATGGTTATGCACCAAGGCCCTTGTCATTCAATCAAGTAGTTGTAGAATAGGTGGAAAGCAATCAGCCCACAAAAACGTTCTGACGGCGGGCACGATTAGCCAAAATGGTATGATCGATCATTTCTCCACATGAGTAGCATTTCCACGCATCAAAGCCTCTGACGAAGTCATAAAACTTTTCTGCGTACATCTTGCCTTTACATTTTGGGCATCTCATCTGGTTTCCCCCTTTGTGACTTAGATAAATAGGGCACGGTTGATGTTGATCCTTATGCCCTTCTCTATTACATAAGGTATGCCAGCTAATGAAGCAAACAGGGGGAACGCCTGATCGAAAAACCAGCAACCAATAAATTATTACTATTTTTTGGGTAGTTACAAATCTAAATTATTTCAAAAAGTATTTCCTCCACGCTGCCAACCGCCCTGAACCGATCCCCGGGACCCGTTCCAGGTCGACGAGAGAGCGGAAATCGCCATTTTTTTGGCGGTCCAGCTCGATAGCCGCCGCCAATTTGGGACCAATTCCAGGAAGCGCCAGCCAATCATCGGGAGTCATGGTCTGCGGTTGCAATGGAATGGCCAGTAC
>MAXT01000223.1 GCA_001751225.1 Desulfuromonadales bacterium C00003107
TGCACTGATGAGTGCGACGCGGACTTGGCTTTCAAGCAAGCTTATCTTGACTGTCGGCCGGAAGATATCGGTTTGGTCATGAGCCCTGCTGGTCTTCCTGGTCGTGCCATCATCAAGCATGTCGAACAGATTCGCGAAGGACAATTGGCTGCGGGACAGCATTGTCCAAGCAATTGTCTGCTCCGCTGCACCTTTAAGGAGAACCGGGAGCGGTTTTGCATTGTCGAGGCGTTGGATCGCGCCCAACGTGGCGACGTGGTTAATGGTCTGGTGTTTTGTGGCAGCAATGCCTGGAAGGCTGACCGTATTTCCACTGTGGCGACAATCTTTGAAGAGCTGTTTGGAGCGAGCGCTGCTCTGCCGAAAATGGTTTCTAACGGCTAATCGCTGCACAGTCCATTCATTTATTTCTAAAAAAGGCGGATCGCAAGATCCGCCTTTTTTTATTGTTATCCAGAACTTGTGAAGTGCCTTCTATCTAGGGTATTATTAGTTTCCTGTTTCAGCCCTGTCAAAGGAGAGGCATGAGTATCCTCGACCCGCCTTTTTTGCCCAAATGGATTGCCTGGGAAACTACCCGACGTTGTAACCTGCAGTGCGTCCATTGTCGTTGTTCGTCCGATATGGATGCGGCTGAGGGCGACTTTTCTACCTCCGAAGCTTTTCGCCTTATCGACGATATCTGCCAAGTCTCCAAGCCTGTGTTGGTATTGTCCGGCGGCGAGCCGCTGTTGCGTGATGATATCTTCAAGATCGCTCGTTACGGCACGGAGCAGGGGTTGCGCATGTGTATGGCCACCAACGGCACCTTGGTCAATGATCAGGTCTGCCAGCAGATGCTTGATAGCGGCATTCGCATGGTCTCCCTTTCTCTCGACGGCTCTCGGGCCGAATTGCACGATGATTTTCGTCAGAGTCCCGGTGCTTTTGATGCTACTATTCGCGCCGCTCGCACTCTGCAACGTCATGGCATAAAATTTCTGATCAATTCCTCTTTTACCCGTCGCAATCAAACCGACATCGTAGCGACCTTTCAGCTGGCCAAAGAGCTGGGGGCGGTCGCCTGGTATCTTTTCATGATTGTACCCACCGGACGAGGTAAGGAGATCATGGATGAGTTGATCTCGCCGGAGGACTATGAGGAAATTCTCGCTTGGCATTTCCATCAGGAATGCGAGGAAACTGAGATTCTCATGCGCCCCACCTGTGCCCCTCACTATTATCGTATTGCTCCGCAGCTGGCACGGGCTTCCAAGGTTTCTTACGAGCGGCGCAGTCTGTCTTTTTCCACCGGAGGTGGCAAGGGCTGTCTCGCCGGGCAAAGTATCTGTCTGATCGATGCCTATGGCAATCTCAAGCCTTGTTCCTATTTCCCGACCATCGCCGGTAACGTCAAGGAACACTCTTTCAAGGATCTCTGGTTCAATGCCCCGATATTGAATGAACTGCGTGATTTCAGCCTCTATCGTGGCAAATGCGGCGTATGCGAATACTTGCAGGTCTGCGGCGGTTGCCGAGCCCGGGCCGACGCGGTTCATGGTGATTATCTGGCCGAAGAACCTTTTTGCAACTATCAACCGCCGGCCTCGTCCGGTCGTAAATCATAGGAACGGTGCCATGACTATTCAATACGATTTCATTGAGGCCTGCTGGGGGCGATCAACGGCGAGAACTCCTGTCTGGTTGATGCGTCAGGCGGGCCGTTATCTGCCCCAATACATGGCCATCCGCTCCAAACTTAGTTTCCTCGAACTCTGTAAGACCCCCGAACTGGCGGCTGAAGTCACCATTCAACCGATCGATATCCTCGGGGTCGACGCCGCAATCCTCTTCTCTGATATCCTCATACCGATCGAAGCCATGGGGCTGGAGCTGCGTTACGAGCCGGGTCCCGTGTTCAGTAATCCGGTGCGTGATGCTAGCGCGGTGGCCGCTCTGAGAATTCCTGACGTGCAGGAAGAGGTGCCTTTTGTTTATCAGACTATCCGTCTGTTACGTAAGGAATTGCAGGGCCGGGTACCGCTGATCGGTTTCGGTGGCGCCCCCTTTACCTTGGCCTGTTACATGGTCGAAGGGCGCGGCAGTAAGGATTTTGCTAGTCTCAAACGCCTCATGTACCAGGCACCAGAGGTGTATGCGGCGCTAATGGATAAGGTCACCGAAACGAGTTGTCGCTATCTGAGTGCGCAAATCGATGCTGGAGCCGAGGCCATTCAGGTTTTTGACACCTGGGGAGGTATTCTTTCTCCAGCTGATTATCAGGCTTTTGTGCTGCCTTACAGCCGTCGGTTGTTATCCGCCCTTGAGGGGCGGGGAGTGCCGGTGATTCACTTTGTTAAAGGTGCCGGCGCCATGCTCGACACTGTGCAACAGGCCGGTGGCCAGGTTATCGGTCTTGATTGGTGTGCTTCGCTGGGGCGAGCCCGCGACCAGCTGGGATCCGGCATGGCGGTTCAGGGCAATCTCGATCCGGCAGTGCTATTCGCGCCGGAAGCAATCATCGAAAGGGAAGTCCAGCGCATCCTCGATGAAAATGCTGGTCGACCCGGCCATATCTTCAATCTTGGCCATGGTATTGTGCCGACCGTAGCACCGGAAAAAGCCGCCTTTCTAGTCGAATGCGTACACCGTTTGAGACCCAGGATTTAGGCGAAAGAGGATTTGATGCAACGGACTTTTGCTTCTCTGTCGGGCGACGGTAGCCTGCGTGCCGACCGAACAACTGGGCTGGTGCTGCTCAACATGGGTGGCCCCGAGAGCCTGGAAGATGTGGAGCCCTATCTGTGCAGGCTTTTTAGTGATCGGAACCTGATCAAACTACCGGGCGGTCCTTTGCTGCAAAAACCTCTGGCCCGCTTGTTGGCCCGTCGTCGTGCCCCTCAAAGCCGGGACCATTATCGCCAGATCGGCGGTAAGTCGCCGTTGCGTGATTGGAGCGAACGCCAGGCGGTCGCTTTAGAGCGACAGCTGGGCAACCGCTGGCGAAGCTATGTATTGATGCGTTACGGGGCGCCAAGGGCTCAAGAGGTGCTTTGGCAGATGCGCAACGATGGTATCAAGCAAGCCCTGGTACTGCCCCTTTATCCCCAGTATGCTGGTGCCACCAGCGGCAGCAGTCTTGCCGATTTTCGGCAAGCTGCGGCGACGTTATTTCCCGACCTGGCCTATGCTGTTATCCCTGAGTGGTATGATTGGCCCGCTTATCTTGATGCCTTGGCGACTCGCATCAACGAAGGCCTGGAACGCTTTCCAGCTGAGCGGCGGGCGGGAGTGCCGCTGCTCTTCTCCGCCCACGCCATGCCGCAAAAGGTTATTGATCGCGGCGATCCTTATCTGAGCCAAATTTTGGCCACCGTACGGGGGCTTATACAGCGCCTTCCGGACCGGGAGTGGCATTTGGGTTTTCAAAGCCGCAGCGGTCCGGTGCGTTGGACCGGGCCGGCGGTGACCACTCTGCTTGATAAACTGGCTTTAGCTCGCCAAACGGAGGTGCTGCTGGTGCCGCTGTCCTTCGTCTGCGACCATGTCGAGACCCTCTACGAAATCGATATCGAACTGCAGGCGGCAGCCTGTCAGCGAGGCATCAAGCATATGGTTCGTAGTCCATCCCTCAATGACCACGAGGATTTTATTCTTGCGCTGGCACAACTGGCCAGACACCATCTGGCCCTGCACTGCTAACGATAATCTCTCGTGGGCGGTAACCTTCGACGGTTTGCGCCTTAAGATACGTTTTCTAGGCCATGTCACACAATGACCGAGACGAACAAAAGCCTCTCGTCTAGAGAGGCTTTTGTGTGAGCAGGGTGTGGTGCGTCTTGTCTACAGACCGGCTTTTTTCAATTCCTTGAGTAGAGCTTTTTGCTCAACGTTGAGCTGGTTGGGAACCTCAACCTCGATGATCGCATACAGATCCCCGGCGGCCTGGCCCTTTTTGGCCGGCACACCATAGCCTTTAAGGCGAATCTTGGCGCCGTTTTGAATGCCCGCCGGCACCTTGATCCGTTTGTTCCCCTGCAGGGTGGGGACTTCAACCGATGAGCCGAGACAGGCACCGCTGAAAGGGATACGGACCTTTACCAGCAGGTTTCGGTCTTCCCGAGTGAAGGTGGGATCGGAGGCTACTGTGATTTCCAGAAAGAGGTTGCCTGCCGGGCCACCCGACGGGCTACGGCCACCCTTACCGGGCACTCGTAACTTCTGCCCCGATTCGATGCCGGCAGGAATGGTTACCTGGAGATTTTCCAGGCCCTGTTCGCCACGATACTCGACTCGTTTTTTGCCCCCTTCTACCGCCAAGCGGAAGGGAATGCTGAGCTGCATGACGTAGTCCTGGCCTTTGGCCGGTTGCGGACGGCCGCCGGAAAAGCCATTGCGTCCCCCCGCTCCGCCAAACAAGCGACTGAAGATGTCGTCAGATTCGAAGCCGAAATCGCGGAACATGTCATTGGCATTGAAATTACGGTAGATGTCTTCCTGAGAATAGCGCTGATGGAAACCGCTATCGCCGTATTGATCGTATTGCTGGCGCTTCTCCGTGTCAGATAAGACCGCATAGGCCTCGGTGATCTCCTTAAACTTCTCCTCGGCCTGTTTGTCACCCGCGTTTTTGTCCGGGTGATGTTTAATGGCCAGCTTGCGATAGGCCTTTTTGATGGTATCGGCATCGGCGCCTTTTGCAACGCCAAGGGTAGCGTAGTAGTCTTTGCTCATGGTGTCTCCCGATTGTGCAGCTAAAATGCCCTGACAATATAGAGATGGTCCCGCCGAAGGTCAAGAGGGGCCGCGAAATGGTTTGGTAAAAAGGTTTGTGGTCCTATCGCGGCGTCATTGCATAGCGGGTCGTTTGTTGTCATAATGTGCAATCGTTTAATTCTCTTACGAAGGCGGTTTAGCATGCAGGTAGTTATTATAGGTGCCGGTATATCCGGCCTGGCTACAGCCTTTTTGCTACAGCAGGAAGCCGCCGCCAAAGGCCGGCAGTTGTCTTTGACGGTTCTTGAGGAAGAGGCTCAGGTCGGCGGTAAGATCCGTAGTATGCGTAGCGATGAAGGCTATCTGTGCGAATGGGGACCCAACGGGTTCCTTGACGGCAAGCCGGCCACCCTCGATCTCTGCCGGCAATTGGCCGTAGCCGAAAAGCTGGTGCGTTCCAATGATAACGCCCGCCGACGGTTTATCTATTCCGAGAAACGCTTGCACCAGGTGCCGGAAAATGCAGTGGCTTTTCTGCGCTCCGGGTTGCTTTCCGCATCGGGCAAGGCACGCATGGCCGGTGAAATAGTCATTCCTGCCCGCCGCGGAAAAAGTGACGAAAGCCTGGCCGATTTCTGTCGGCGCCGCCTGGGGAAACAGGCTCTTGATCGACTGGTTGGGCCGATGGTGTCGGGAATTTTCGCCGGTGACCCGGAAACCATGAGTTTGCAGAGTTGTTTTCCCCGTATTCATCAACTGGAGGTGGAGTATGGCGGACTGTTTCGTGCCATGCTGTGCCTGGCTCGCCAGCGTCGAGCGGAGCGTCGTTCCGGTCAGGTCGTGGCCAGTGCTTCCGGACCGGCCGGGGTACTGACCTCCTTTTCCGGCGGTTTGCAACAACTCACCGACCGTTTGCAGCAGGTGCTGGCTGACCAAGTTCAGGTCTCAGCAGCGGTAACCGGGCTGGAACCGGCAGGGGGGAAATTTAACCTGCAGTTGGCCGATGGCCGACAGCTGACTGCCGATGTTGTGGTCTCAGCGGTTCCCGCCTACAATTTCGCCAGTTTGGTGAAAGGATTCGATCAACAAATAGCGACCCTACTGGGGCAGATACCTTATTCTTCACTGCAAGTGGCCTGCTTCGGTTACCGTCGCCAGCGAATCGCTCATAACCTTAACGGTTTTGGCTATCTGGTGGCGCGGCCCAATACCCTGCCGTTGTTGGGAACGTTGTGGGATTCCAGTATTTTCCCACAGCGTGCCCCACAAGACAGCGTGCTGTTACGCTCCATGCTGGGTGGCGCCACCCAGCCTGAAGTGGGCGAATGGGATCGTGAGCGGGTGGTGGACGAAACCCGGGCCGCGTTGCGGCAGACCATGGGAATCGATGTCGAACCCGATTTTGTGCAGATCTTCCGCCACCGCCAGGCCATTCCCCAATATCTGGTCGGTCACGGGCAGCGACTGCAAGACTTGCAGCAGCGCAGCGCCCGTTATCCCGGCCTGTTCTTTACCGGCAATGCCTTTTTCGGCATCGGCCTGAACGACTGTGTCAGTGCTGCGCAACGGACCGTAGCAGCGATTCTCGCTGGCGACCGCAGCCAACACACCGAATAGCATTAACAGGCGCCTTGGCGTCAGGAGTGATAAGCATGACCATCAAGTGGTTCCCCGGGCATATGAGCACCGCCCGTAAACAAATTGCCGAGGCAATGCCCAAGATCGATGTTGCCATTGAGGTGCTTGACGCTCGGCTGCCGGTCTCTAGCGGAAATCCCCTGTTGGCCGAACTGCGCCAGCACAAGCCCGTTATCAAAGTGTTGAACAAGGCGGATCTGGCCGATCCCCAGGTCACCAAAGACTGGATACGGTTTTTCGAAAAAAACGATAAAGGGGTTCGCGCCTTAGCTATTAATGCTGGGAAAAAAGGGGAAGCGACTCGAGTCCCGAACCTGTGTCGCAGTCTGATTCCTCATCGCGGCAAGCCGGGCCGTCCCCTGCGGGTTATGATCATGGGTATTCCCAATGTGGGCAAGTCCACCCTGATCAATACCTTGGCTGGAAAGCGCATCGCCAGGGTTGGTGACCGACCGGCCATTACCAGGAGTGCTCAGCAGATCGACTTGCGCAACGGTGTGTTGCTGTACGACACCCCCGGTATTCTGTGGCCGAATCTTGAAGATCAGCAGGGGGCTTATCGTCTGGCCGCCAGTGGTGCCATCGGCGACAATGCTATGGATTATGAATCCGTGGCTTTGTTTGCGGCTGAATTTCTGCTGCAAAATTACAGCGAGTTTCTTGCCCAGCGCTACAAGCTTAAGGCACTACCCGCCGAAGCGGTCGAATTGCTGGATGAGATCGGTCGCAAGCGCGGTTGTCTCGGTGCGGGGGGCGTGGTCGATTCCTACCGGGCGGCAGAGGCTTTGTTGCGAGATTTGCAGGGCGGCAAGATCGGCCGTATTAGCCTGGAGACACCCCCTCAGGAAGATTAGCCTGAAGATTTTCTGACTGAAATGAAACGCCCGCCCGGTTCAAGCCAGGCGGGCGTTTGGCGTTCTGGCCGTTGTTACGGACCGACTCAGGATTTTTTGTACTCTATGCCAAAAGCCTTCAACTTGCGGTGGAGATTAGACCTCTCCATTTCAATGGCTTCTGCGGTACGGGAAATATTTCCATCAAACTCGGTCAGTTTCTGACGGATAAAATCTTTTTCAAACTGTTCCCGGGCTTCTTTAAGGGTCGCTGCACTGTTGGCAACGGCAGGAGCTTTTGTATGACCTAGCACCGATTCGGGTAGAAGGGTGGGGGAAATGGTTTCTTCCTGAACCATGATGACCAGGCGTTCTACGAGGTTTTTCAGTTCCCGAACATTGCCTGGCCAGGAGTAGTTCATTAGTACGTTGAGGGTGGCGGGATCTATGGTCTTGATTGGCTTCCCCTCCTGGTTGCAGAAATGGGCCAAAAAGTGCTT
This sequence comes from Desulfuromonadales bacterium C00003107, assembly GCA_001751225.1. Classification (GTDB taxonomy): domain Bacteria; phylum Desulfobacterota; class Desulfuromonadia; order Desulfuromonadales; family Syntrophotaleaceae; genus Syntrophotalea_A. Next base: position 7,667 of record MAXT01000223.1, read on the forward strand.
CGTCAGTAGAGGGACATCTTCGCTGCGCTCGCGCAGTGGCGGCACATGAAAAGGCAGCACGTTAAGACGGTAATAAAGATCTTGTCGGAAATTGCCCTGCGCTATCTCCTCTTCCAAGTCCTTGTTGGTCGCGGCGATGACCCGCACATCGACTTCGATGGTGCGGCTGCCGCCGACCCGCTCGAACTTTCTTTCCTGCAAAATACGTAGAATTTTGGCTTGGGTCTTAAGGCTCATGTCGCCGATTTCATCAAGGAACAGAGTCCCTTCATGGGCCTGGTCGAACTTGCCTTTGCGCATGGCTGTGGCGCCGGTGAAGGCCCCTTTCTCATGGCCGAACAATTCCGATTCGATAAGTTCTTCGGGAATGGCGGCGCAATTGACCTCGACAAAGGGTTTTCCGCGCCGCTTCGACAGATTGTGGGTAGCGCGAGCCACTAGCTCTTTGCCAGTACCATTTTCACCAGTGATCAATACCCAGCCCGAGGTCGGCGCCGCTATGCCGATCTGCTCCTTGAGGGAAGAGATCCCTTCGCTTTCACCGATCATATCGCAATCTTTGGCCATCTTTTGCTTCAGGGATCGGTTCTCTTCCACCAGTTGACCAACTTTGAAGGCATTTTCGACGCAGAGCAGTACCTTTTCCAGAGATAGAGGCTTTTCAATAAAATCGTAGGCACCGAGTTTGGTCGCCTTGACCGCGGTTTCAATGGTGCCGTGGCCGCTCATCATGATGACCAACTGCTCGGGAAAATCCTTACGAATCAGGCGCAGAGTTTCAAGGCCGTCCATACCCGGCAGCCAGATATCGAGCAGGATCAGGTCCGGACTCTCCTCGCGCAGCAGGTTCAGGCCATCTTCGCCGCTTTCTGCAAATAACGGCCGATAACCTTCATCCTGCAGAATACCCTTCAGACTTTCGCGAATGCTCTGTTCATCGTCTATGACCAATATGGTTTTCATGATTGTTCCCTATGTTAGTTTCTGCCCGGAAACGGCCCCTTTTCGCAACCTCTGCGTCAATCTACGGCCTTGCGTGTGCGGCGTACCGATGTACGCCTCCGTGCAAGGTCTTGATTTCCTTGACCTTGCGAAAAGTTGCTCGTTTCCAAACCAGAAACTAAGTAATGTTCATCCGGAGTTTCTGGATGAACATTATGTTAAAGAGCTGTGGTCGCTGACCACCGGTAGCTCGACGATGAAACGGGTGCCTTTCGGCTGGTTATCCTTGACCCGAATATAGCCGTTATGGTCGGAAATGACGCTGGAGACGATGGCCAAGCCAAGTCCGGTCCCTGTCTTTTTAGTAGAAAAGTAGGGTTCGAAGAGGCGTGGCTTGTCCTCGGCGGAAATGCCGCAACCGTTGTCAGCCACGGTAAAGGAGGCAATTTGCAGGGCCGGGTTGTAATTGGTTTCGATAATGACATGGCCATCGTCAGTGGTCGCGCTGACGGCATTGTCGAGCAAGTTGATGACAGCTCGCTTGATCTGATCGCGGTCGAGATTGAAAATGGGTAATTGGTTATCGGCACTGAAGGTAAAATCGATGTCCTTGTGGCCTTCTTGATAGAGAACCAGGGCCTCGGCGATAATCTCGTTAAGGTTGTTGGGAGTCGGACTGCTGGCCGGCATGCGGGCGAAACTGGAAAATTCGTTAACCAGGTTTTTCAGCTCATCGACTTGTTTCACAATCATCAAGGTGCATTCGTCAAAGACCGTATCGTCGCTATCGAAGCGGCTCAAATAGCGGCGTCTCAGGCGTTGGGCGGACAGCTGAATGGGGGTCAGAGGGTTTTTTATTTCGTGAGCGATGCGTCGTGCCACCTCGCGCCAGGCGGCCATGCGCTGAGCGCGAATCAGCTGCGTTAGGTCATCGAATACAACCACCGTGCCCATGAATTCGCCATTTTCATCCCGCAGGGTAGTCAGGTTAACCAGCAGGGTCAGTTTTGTTTCGGGTAGATCGACGCTCACCTGTTTGCGAATGGAGTCTTTGCCCGATTGAGCCAACAGGACACGCAACTCTTTGATCAGGGGCAGATGTTCGGTCTTGAGGACCTCGCGGAAGTTTTTGCCCAGAACATTGCCGGTGTGTATTTTTAGAAGCTTTTCCGCCGATTTGTTGATGGTGGTCAGTTTACCCTGCCGATCAACGGAGATGACTCCGGCGGTTACGTTTTTCAGGATAATTTCCATGTAACGCCGTCGCTGTTCCAGCTCGAGGTTGGACACCTGCAATTCACGGTTGGCCTGGCGGATGCCCTCCTGACCTTTGCGTAAATCGGAGGTCATCTTGTTGAAGGCCTCGACCAACAGGGCGATTTCGTCGTCGCTTTGAATGGCAATATGCACATCGAGGTCTCCCTCGGCGACCCTATTTGTGGCCAGGGCCAGTTCCTGAATCGGCACCGTGATGCCGCGAGCCAGATGAAAACCGAACCAGGTGGCTAGAAAGATGATGACCAGGGCAATCAGCAGAAGTACCAGTACGTAGCCCTTTTGGATCTTTCCTTTAAGCAGTTTGGTGCCTTTGTATTGCTCAAAAGAAGAGGAAATCTCCTTCATCTTGCTGACGAGTGAATAGGGGACATAGTAGTTGACAATGACCACGCCGACGACATCGTTGGGATTCCAATTAGAAAAGACCGGAACGATGCCGCGAATCAGGTCGGCCTTGCCCATGGGGGTGATGTTGTGAAAACGATTGCCCAGCAGGGCTTTACGAATGGTTTCCGAGTCGGGATCGGTGAAGTCGGCGGTTGGTATCTGTGGGTTGGAGGCTCGGACCAGTTCTTCGTGAGTTGCGGAAAAGACCTCGACCACCCCGAGGTTGTACTCCTGTTGTTTCTGCTTGATCAATGCTGCCAGGTTCGGCAGATTGGTTTCGTTGAGCAGTTTCTGCTCCTTGACGATACGGGCAATCTGATCGGCATAATAGAGGGCATTGGTGGCAGAGTTTTTATAGTAGGTTTGAGCAACCGCCAAGGATTCTTCAAGAGATGTTTCTATTTCAGTATTGAACCAGTTTTCAATCGTGCTGGAGATAATTCCGGCCGCAACAAAAAACAGCAGCATGGTCGGCACGAGGGAGAGGGCGACAAAGGCCGCAACCAATTTTGTGCGTAACCTTGCTCCAGGAAGTTGTCGACGCCGCTCCAGTAGCAGCTTGAACAAGTTGCGAAGGACCAGAAACAGGATCAGGATAATCAGCAGAATATTGATGTTGATCAGGGCCAGGACCAGAATGCTCTGGGAGAGGGGCAGCTGGGCGGAGAATT
>MAXT01000224.1 GCA_001751225.1 Desulfuromonadales bacterium C00003107
ACGGTATTGCCGGCATACTGGCTGTTGGCACAATAGACCAAGTCCTCCAGCATATCGATATAGATCCGGCGGCGGTCGATATCGATACTGACGCCATTTTCCAGCGGCCCGGCGGCATGCAGCATGGTAAAGAAGGGCAACGCCGGGCCGCCACGCCGAAACTGCGCGTATCCCGGCCGATAGAGCAGATCTTCGCTGTGGGCCACGTAGGCTGAATCGGTGATCTGCAGGCAGGGGATGCTGAAGGGGGAAGCGGTCGGGCCCAGACAGAAAAAACGCACCAGCATCTCCTTGCCGGCCATGCTATTGCGCATGATCGTGCGTATCTCGGCCAGCCCCGCTTGCCGCTCATGGGTGTTCAGCTCTTCCACGGCTGGGCACTCGGCTGGCACCAGGTAACAAGTGTTTTCCTTGTCCCGCGCCTGGTCGTGGCGCCTGCTACTGATATAACCGTCGAAATGAACGGTATGACCGTCCCTTGCTAGCGGCCTTTCCTCGCCGTCGGCGATAGCCTTGTCCCGAACACAAGCGGCATCTTCGGTGCTGTCGTCGCACACCAGCACCCGGCTGGGGTTACACAGCTGAATCGCCTCGGCCAGTATTCGGTTTATGCGCTCGTTGCCCAGAGCCGCAAGCTTGGCCAGCCCGCAAGCATCGACCCTTTCTGTCAAAAGCCTCCAGACGAAATTCTTTCCCTCAGTCGTTTCTCGATTCCCTTTGGCCATCCCGCACCTCCTGTCTATAGGAGTACTCTGCCCTTAAAGCTTATCGCAAATGTTCTCCTTCCTCAGAAACAAAGAAGGCCCCACACCTCATGGTGTGGGGCCTTCTTTATTTCTGTATAATCCCCGCTCTGCGCCAGGCCGGCAAGAGCACCGATCTACTTAATGAGCAGTTCGGTAATGAAACACCCGCCAGCGGTTTCAAACTCGACCGCAAAGCGCGCGGTTTTACCAGTCGCCTCACAGGTATAGCCCCGCCCGGAGATAACCGACGGAATAGACAATTGCACACCCTGCTCCTGTTCGGGCAATAGATATTTGATGCCGCCCGCGACCATATTGGCCAGTTCACCGATGGCATCCTTAACTTCGTCGTTGACTTCGTCGAGGTCGAGTTCCAAAAACGCATTGGTGATGGCGATGGCCACCTCCTCGGGCAGATGAATAATCACCGTCCCTCGTAGATCGCCGGCAAAACCGAGCATACCGGATAACATACGCTGATCCGGCCTGGAAAGCGGTTCGCCCTCAAGTGCCGTTACCTCCAGGAAAAGCATGGTGGAAAAGATTTCCCCCACCGCCTGATTAATGATCCCTTTGTAATCCATTGCAAAGAGCCCTCTTCCTCATAAAATGATCAGCTAAATAGAAATTTGCTATGCCGCCACAGCACTCAATAAAACTTTAATCAATCTAAATCGAAACTTATCTTTACGATATAACAGGGTTTTATGTCAAGTCCGAAAGGGCACAATAGCTTGCAGGAAAAGCTTTCAAACACTGCCCGGCAAAGAGAATCGGGGCTCTTCGATCGCTTGTCCGCGGCAGGCGGGACACTTGCCCGGTTTGTGAAACCGTTGGCGCTTTTCAAAGACAAACCCGCACTTCTTGCATCTGGCTGGCTCAATGCGAAGCGTCTTCCGCTGTTGCTGAAAACTGCGTCGGATGTGCTCCAAATGATCATAAACCTGTTTTTCTGGCAAGCCGATTGCCATCGACAGGTCCTTGGCGGAAACCGTCTGCCGCTGCAGCAGCGCAACGATCTGCTGCCGCAAAGTGGTCGCCTGTTCAACCGGCACCGGCGGCCTATGGGCTTTTTTAACGGTCACGAAAATATCCTTTGAGTCACTCCAAGTCCTAAACTTGCTCACGCAGTTTAGCACAAATGATCGGTTTTTCGCGCCCTTCTTTCACCTCATTAGACACCTTCACTTCTTGACTTACGCAAAACTTACGCATAGACTCAGAAAACCAACCTACAGGAGTTTTGTATGAGCCCATTGACCCCTAAACAGAAACAAGTTTTCGATTTTATTGCCCAGCACATCGAAAGTCAGGGGTTTGCCCCTTCGCAGCAGGAGATCGCCAGGGCCTTTGGTTTCCGCTCCCTTGGCACGGTGCAAAACTATCTGGTCCGCCTGGAGCGCGCAGGGCTGCTAAACCGCGACTGGAACGGCCGGCGCAGCCTACGCTTGGCGGCCGTTGCCGAACAGGGCATGCAGCTGCCGCTAGCAGGAACCGTTGCAGCCGGCAAGCCGATCGAAGCCATCGAAACGTCTGACACTATCGATGTCCCGCCGGCTATGGTCGGTGCCGGGGAACACTTTGTGCTGCATGTTGAAGGCAATTCCATGATCGACGACGGCATTCTTGACGGCGACTACGTGGTGGTACGCAAACAGGGCACCGCCGAAAACGGCCAGACTGTGGTCGCTCTGCTCGACAACGAAGCCACCGTCAAACGACTACAGCGCCACGGCCAGACCATTGAACTGCATCCAGCCAATGCAAGCATGCAGCCCATCATCGTCGACGCAGAGGTATCCTTTGGTATCGCGGGAGTGGTGGTCGGAGTGATCCGTCACTACCGCTGACATGACGCGCGATATTCTTCATCTGCTTGTACCCGACTTTGCTGTGGCTCTGGCGCGCGCCGTTGACCCTTCACTACAGCACCGGCCTCTGGCCGTGGCTGCCGGCCAGGGCCAAGGGAGTCTGTTACGCTGCGTTTCCGTAGAAGCCCGCCGGGACGGCGTAGTCCCCGGCATGAACGTTCATTTGGCCCGCAAATGCTGCCCTGCCCTGCAGTTGCTGACGCCCCGACCGGAATTGACCAGCAAGGCTGTCAAAATTCTACGGGAACTGGCCTGCCACTGCAGCCCCCTGTGGGAACCAAACGGCGAGGGCCGGTTATTTCTCGACCTGACCGGAAGTCGACGGCTACTCGGTTCCCCCCTCGATGTAGCCGCACGCCTGGAGCGACAGATAGCCGACCACTTGCAGCTTCCGGCGATCTGCGGCGTAGCCGGTAACAAGTTGGTGGCCCGCATGGCTGCCGGCTACCTTGACCGACCGGGCATCTGCGATGTGTTACGGGGCAGCGAACGGAACTTCATTGCCCCCCTGACGGTTTCTACCCTGCCGGGGATCGGCAGTCTGCGAGCCGAGCGACTGCTGCAGGATCTCAATCTACGCCGGGTGGAACAAGTTGCGAACCTATCTGTAGCTCAACTAGAACCGATTTGCGGTCCCTTTTCCGCCCTACTGCAGCAACGCTCTCGCGGCATCGATCCGGATCCGGTTCGGCTGCCACAACGCACAGCAACGGTCATCGAAGAAGCACTGCTGGAGCGAGCCAGCAACGATGAAACTGAAATCCGGGCGGCCTTGGGTCGGCTGGCCGAAGGGTGCGGTCTGCGTCTGCGTAGCCTGAGGCGCGGCACTAAACATCTGCGCCTGACCCTGGGCTATGCAGATGGATGCAGCATTGAGAAGCGCCTGACTTTAACCACACCCTGCCATCTCGACCTGGACCTTATGAACGCTGCCGACGA
>MAXT01000225.1 GCA_001751225.1 Desulfuromonadales bacterium C00003107
GCGTCAAAGACCCCGTACCCTACATCCAGAAAGAGCAGTAGACCATGAGCACCATGCGCGACATACAGATGGAGCGGGACACCCGCAATATCCCCATCGACAAGGTAGGCGTCAAGGACATCCGCTATCCCATCGTGGTGATGGATAAGAACAAGGACCAGCAGCACACCGTGGCCCGCATCAACATGTATGTGGATCTGCCCCACCATTTCAAGGGCACCCACATGAGCCGCTTCATCGAGATTCTTAACCAGTATCGCGGCGAAATCACCATGCGCAACATGGGCAGCATCCTGCAAGAGATGAAGGACCGCCTGGAAGCGAGCTGCGCTCATCTGGAGATGGATTTCCCCTATTTTATCGAAAAGGAAGCGCCGGTCTCCAAGGCCCGCAGCCTGATGGAATACCGCTGCCGACTAAGCGGTACCCTGGGCGAGCACAAGGATTTCGTGCTCGGCGTCGAAGTACCGATGACCTCCCTCTGCCCCTGTTCCAAAGAGATCAGCCAGCGGGGTGCCCATAACCAACGCAGCGCGGTGCGGGTCGAGATCCGCTCGGAGAAGTTCGTCTGGATCGAGGACCTGATCAGTTGGGTGGAAGACTGTGGCAGTTCCCCAGTCTATTCCCTGCTCAAGCGCGAGGACGAAAAGGCGGTCACCGAACAGGCCTACGACAACCCCATGTTCGTCGAGGATATCGTGCGAGCGGTAACCGAAAAATTGAAAAGCGTAGAAAGCATCCAGTGGTTCCGGGTCGAATGCGAAAATTTCGAATCGATTCACAACCATTCCGCCTACGCCCTGGTGGAACATCCCTCAACCTTTTCCGGCCCGCACGACGCCTCCGGCCAAAGCTGAACAGCCGATGGCAGAGCACGTTCTGGGGATTTTTGCCAAACAACCGGTTGCCGGTCGGGTCAAGACCCGCCTTTGCCCGCCCCTGAGTCCGCAACAGGCGGCGGAACTCTACCGCACCTGCCTGCAGGAGACGGTCGCCGCCATGGCCGAAGCACCGGCCGAGCGGGTGATCTTTTATGATGGCGATGCGGCCTATTTCCAAAAGACCTTCCCCGGCCTGCGCCTTGTCCCCCAGTGCGAAGGCGAAGGCGACCTCGGCCAACGCCTCGATCGGGCCTTTGCCCAACTCTTTACCGAAGGATGTAGTGCGGCAGCCCTGATCGGCTCCGACAGCCCGGACCTTCCTGCCTCTCTGGTCTCTGCCGCCTTTAAAGCCCTGACTCACTGCGACCTGGCCGTCGCGCCGGCACTGGACGGCGGCTATGTGCTCATCGGCCAAAGTCGCCACGTACCCGAACTGTTTCAAGACATGCCCTGGAGCAACCCTGCACTCTGGTCGGAAACTCGTCGCCGTGCCGAACAGCTCGGCCTGGCCTATCGGGAACTGGATGCCTGGGAGGATCTGGACGATCTGGCCAGCCTGAAGCGACTGCTTCTCCGCTCCCCCCATTCCCGCACCGCCCACCTGGCTGACCGGTTGTTAAATAGTCAGGCTCACTTCTGCCGCGACGATACAACGTAAACTTCCATCCACCTGCGCATCCCCCTGACTCAAGACCGCACAACCCCACACTATAAAGCTCACCCTGCTGAAGTCGGTTGACTTGCCTTGATCGGATGGCCGATAATCGTTACCGATTCAACCCCATCCATTAAAGGAGCAAACACCTTGGATCTGATTCTCGATGCCGGACCGGTGGTCAAGCTGGTCATAATGATACTGGCCTACTTTTCTGTGGCCTCCTGGGCCATCATTTTCTACAAGTTTCGGGTTATCCATCGTGCCACCCGCGATTCCGCCCGATTTCAAAACTTTTTCTGGGCAAAGAAGCGCTTCGACACCATCAGCCAGGGGCTGAAAAACTACGAGCATTCGCCGCTGACCGTGTTGTTTCGCGAGGGATACCAGGAACTTCTGCGCAATCAGGGCGACCGCAATGTCGACGAGGAAAACCTGTTTACCACCGACATGGGACAGAGCGAAAATGTCGGTCGCGCCCTGCGCCGAGCCACCACCCTGGAGCGACAGCGCCTGGAAAAGTTTCTGACCTTTCTGGCCACCACCGGTTCCACGGCCCCCTTCATCGGCCTGTTCGGTACCGTCTGGGGTATCATGGATTCCTTTCAGGGCATTGGCCAGACCGGCAGCGCTTCGCTGGCGGTGGTCGCTCCCGGCATCTCCGAGGCGCTGATCGCTACGGCTATCGGCCTGGTTGCTGCGATTCCAGCGGTGGTTGGCTACAACCACTTTGTGAACAAGGTCAACCTACTGACCGGCGAGATGGACAGTTTCAGCCAGGAATTCCTCAACATCGTCGAACGCATGCTGCGGAGGGGATAGATGGAAGTCGGTCAACGGGACGGCAGCAGCCGCAGCACCCTGTCTCAAATCAACGTCACCCCCTTTGTCGATGTCATGCTGGTGCTGCTGATCATCTTTATGGTCACTGCGCCGATGATGGAACAGGGAATCGAGGTCAACCTGCCGGAGGTGGCCGATTCTCCCGGCCTTGAAGCCAGCAAGGAACCGCTCATCGTTACGGTCACCCGCAGCGGTGCCATCTCCATCGGCCAAACCGAGGTGGAGAGCGTGGCAAAGCTGATGCCGGTACTAACGCAGATTCTCAAAACCCGCAAAGAGAAGGAGGTTTTTCTGGAAGCTGACCGTGAGGTTCCCTACGGCAAGGTGGTGCAGGTCATGGCCGCCATCAAGGGCGCTGGCATCAACAAGCTCGGCATGGTTTCGCAACCGCCCGAGCCGCCGGCTAAACGATAGCTTTGCAGAATCACCATGGCTGACAACCACTTCCAACACCGGGGCGCAGACTTCCATTCCGATCCAAAAATCGGCCGCCTAGTCCTGCTGTCGCTAATTTTGCATCTGGTCCTGGTGCTGGTTTTTTCCGGCACCTTCAGCCATCATAGCCCTCCGCCCAAGCGCCCGGTCTATTACGTCGACCTCACCCAACTGCCGGTGGCCAACCCCCGCGCCGGTCGTCCCGATGGACAGAGCGGCGCTCCCAAAGCCGTTAAGAAAAGCACTCCGGCACCAGTTAAAAAGACACCGCCAACCGTCAAAAGGGCTGCTCCGCCGGCGCCAGCCAAGAAAGCCGTCAAGGCAAGCCGCCCAACAACCAAAGCTGTAAAAAAGAACGTTACCAAAGCCGTCACCAAGGCCCAGCCGGCCGCTAAAAAAGCCACCACCGACAGCCAAGCGTCCGCAAAGAGCGACACAAACTATCAGACGGCCATGAGCGCGGTGGAAAAAATGCGCCGTAACCGGGAGATGGCAAACCTCAAAGAAAAACTCGCCGCTCTGGCCAGCAGCGACAGCCGGGCTGGCACGGTAACGGGTGGTGGGTCCAACGCCCCCCTCGGCATGCCCGACGGAACCGGAGATCAGGCCGGGGTCAGTCAGGAACGCTGGTTGCAAGCAAGGCTAACAAAGAACTGGAGCCTGTCCAAGTATCAGGTCGTGCGCCGCGACCTGGAATGCCGCGTGCGCATAACCTATAACTCCGCTGGAGTTCTCACCGGAAAAGAATTCATTAAACCTTCCGGTGACAGTACCTTCGACGACTCGGTCACCCGGGCCATCCTCAAGAGCCGGCAACTGGAGTTCAAACCGGGCCGGCAACTGGAAGTGATCGTTACCTTCAACCTTAAAGACCTAATGGATTGAACCGATGCGCCTTTTCGCCCTGTTCAGCCTCGTTTTTCTGTTGTTTACCGTACCGGCGGCGGCCGATATCGAGATTAGCGCCCCCGGTCAACAGACCATCCCCCTGGCCTCGACCAAGCTGCTGGCCCAGGGCATGGTTCCGGCGCAAATCGTCAATGACTTTGACCAGACTCTGAACGATGATTTGCTGCTCTCCGGACTGTTCAGCCTTGTGGACCCCAACTCCTTTCTGTCCGATGCTCGCCGAATCGGCCTCAACAGCAGCCATGTCGATTTCGGCCAGTGGCGACTGCTCGGGGCCGAGGTGGTGGTTAAAGGCGTCTGCCGCCTGGAAAAGGGTAAGCTGATTGTCGAAGCTCGCCTGTTCGATGTCACCCACCGGCGACTATTGACCGGGCGCCGCTATATCGGCGCTCAAAGCGATGTCCGACGCATGGCCCATCGCTTTGCAGATCAAATATTGAAAAGCTTGACCGGAGAAGAAGGCCCCTTCAACAGTCGCATCGCCTATATCAGTAATACCAGCGGCCATAAAGAGCTGTACCTGATGGATGTCGACGGGCGCAATAGCGTGCGCCTTACCAACCACCGCTCCATCGTACTCAACCCCGACTTTTCCCCGACCAGCAAAGAGCTGCTTTTCACCTCTTACCGGGCCGGCAATCCCGATCTGTATCGCAAAGCGATCTATTCGGGCCAGGAAGCTCGCGTTTCCGCTCGCCAAGGCCTCAATATCGCCGGTCGCTTTCGGCCCGATGGCCGGGAAATTGCTTTAACTCTATCTAAAGAAGGCAATTCGGATCTGCACCTTCTCGGCACCGACGGCAGTCACAATCGGCAGCTTACCAAGCATTGGAGCATCGATGTTGATCCAAGCTGGAGCCCGGCAGGTGACAAACTAGCCTTTGTCTCCGACCGCCAAGGCAATCCACAGATCTTCATCTTCGACATCTTTACCAAGCAAGTTAAGCGGCTTCCCACGACCGGCAAATACAACGCCACTCCGGCCTGGAGTCCTAAAGGTGACCGTATCGCTTTCAGCCGTTTGGAGCAGGGACGCTTTGATATTTTCACCGTCGCCGTGGATGGCAGCGATGAGCGCCGCCTGACTTTTGGGCCAGGCAACAATGAGCATCCACGCTGGAGTCCCGATGGCCGCTTCATCGTCTATTCGTCGGACCAGAGCGGGGCCAAGGCCATTTACATCATGCGCACCGATGGTAGCAGAGTCACTCGTATTTCACCGACTGGTGGCGATTGCAACCATCCGGCCTGGTCGGGACGCTGGTAAAGATTGTCTTTCAAGTTTGTTCCTGTATAATGAAGCCGTTTAAAGGATGCCAATAGAGGCCATTCCTTTCGCTAACATTCAAATCACAAAGGAGCGGATCAAAATGAAATCTTTTTCTAAGAAAGCCCTGTTGCAATTGGCCCTGCTGCTCGCCGCCACCCTCCTGCTTGCCTCCGGCTGTGCCAAAAAACCGGCTGCCACCACAACCGCAATGCCAGAGACCACCGTCAGCGAAGACATGGGCCAGGACATGATGCAGACCGAGGGTCTGGATGAAATGGCCCTTAGCGAAAGCGCCATCGAAGAGGGCGCCTCAGAATTTGGCGTCGCCACCGCTGCGGTTTCGGCTCTGCAGAGTATCTCTTTCGAATTTGACCAGTACACCCTGAGTACCGAAGCCCAAGATCTGCTGGTTAGCAACGCTGCCTATATTCAAGCCAACCCCGAGCTGAAGATCCGCATTGAAGGCTACTGCGACGAGCGGGGCTCCGATGAATACAACCTGGCCCTAGGCCAGCGCCGGGCCCTGGCAGCCAAGAGCTTCCTGGTCTCCCTGGGCATCGATCCGCAGCTCCTTTCGGTCATCTCCTACGGCGAGGAACTGCCTCTCGACCCGACCAGCAGCGAAGAAGCCTATGCCCTCAACCGCCGTGCCGAGTTTAAAGCCGAGCGCTGATTGGCCTGTCTGACATCGGCCGCAAGGCAGATTGCCTGCGGCCGATTTTTTAATGTTTTCGTAAAAACTCGTAGGATGGCTAAACAAAAATTTCGTCCTACAAGGCTTGGTGGTTTTTCTGGGGCGAAGGCATACATCAGGTATGTCGAGGTCCTGAAAAAACACCGTAACGCGGTAGGGCGGACTTTTTGCGACGCCATTATTTTTTTTATTGAAGGAGAAGTTACCGTGATCATTTGGAAAAGACTGTTGCCGATACTGGCATTGGTCGCGCTGTTGGCCGGCTGCATTCCCACCCAACGCCAGCTGACCATGGAGCGGGACCTGGAAGAGATGAAGCGGCGACTGGCAGCATCGGAGCGGGCCCTGGCCAGCCAACAAAACCAACGTGGCGACGAAACCAGCAACCGTCTTGAAACCCTCAGCCGCCGTCAGGCCGAATTGCAGGCTAACCTCGACGCCTTGCGTCTTGAGCAACAGGCCCTTAATGGCCGCCTGGCTGACTTTTCCCAGGCTGACAACGAATTGCGCGACGAGTTGTCTCTGGTTCGCGATGATCTCGGCCTCAAGATTTCGGCCATCGAAGACAAACTGGCCAAGCCGACAGCCAAACCGCAGGCCACCCAAGCCCCGGTTGCCGAAACCCCCGAAGACCTCTACCGCCGCGCCGTAGCCATGATTCGCACCGAAGAGCGCCATGCCGAAGGACGGGACCTGTTGCAGCGTTTTTTACAACAGCACCCGCAGCACTCCCTGAGCGTCAATGCCAGCTATTGGGTCGGCGAAGCCTATTACGGCGAAAAGAAATATGAAAACGCCATCCTGCAATTTCAGGATGTTATCGACAAACACAGCGACCACCCCAAAGCTGCAGCAGCCCAACTGAAGCAGGGCATCACCTTTCAGACCTTGGGAGACAATCAGAGCGCTAAAGCCATCTTCAACAAACTGGTGGATACCTTTCCCCTTTCGGCTGAAGCCAAAGAGGCCAAGAGGCGTCTTTCTTCGATGTCATAACGGCAGGGCTTCTGCTCCGATGCGGTCAACCAAAACATTAGATGCAAAAAGGGCGGTCACTTGACCGCCCTTTTTCGTTCGTTATGATTCGTTGCCTATGCTACTCAGGCAGTGGTCTCGTACCAACCGGAATGGGCCGGAATAAAGACATTATCAACGATATGAATTACCCCGTTGCTGCACTCGATATCCCCTTGAACAATGTGGGCATTATCGATCATGATCTCGTTTTCATCGAGGTAGACAGATAAACTCTTGCCGCATTCTGTGATCAAAGAGTCGATAGTCCGCACATCGAGAGTGGCTTGCAAATTACTGCCACTGACCAGATGGTATTCGAGCTTAGTTTTCAGCTTACCGATATCCTTGAGGAGTTCGTCCATATTACGTTTGGAGAAAGCTTCTTCGTTGGGCGCAAAGAAGGTAAAAGGCCCGGGCCCCTTGAGACGCTCGGAAAAACCGGCCACTTCAATAACTTTTGCCAGAGTCTTCAACGAGTCATCAGCCGCGATAGTTTCCATGATATCCGACATTACATGCTCCTTTCCGCAAAAAATCTTCCCAAAGTACTCTACCCGAAATCCCCCACTTCCATTAATGGACACTACCTACCAATAGTAATCCCAACCACAAATAAATCCAGACAAAAACCTGCTTTTCTTTAAACCAATTTCAGCGGATTCTCAGCTAACGCCCTGCCTGAATCAGCAGATGGGCTGCCCCTTTGCCGTCCTCTCGGTCATTAATCAGTAAAATCACAGCAGGTTGCCTACCCGGTCGTTCCAGCAACGCAAAATCAAGGATATAGGCATCAACACCGGCAAAGGGCTCTTGCAGAAACAACCGATTACCCCGGGGAACAACTCGCACAATCCGATCCTGGCCCGAAGGCTTGCCCAGCAGCGGCAAGCCGGCACTACGACCGCGCCGTATTGTATAAGCTGAATCGTCCGCGGCTATGGCCATACGGGGAGGCAGAGCGTGATATTCCTCCCGCACCAGATCCTCTTTTGCAAATCCGGAACGGTACCGGGGATCTTCCAAAGACACAGCCAGTTGGGGACCGGAAAAACTCCCCAAATCCTGCAGCAGCAGCCCCCCCGGAAGTGGCCTACCCTGTTTTCTATCCACCAATTGCAAGCGGCCCTGTCCATCGTAACCAAGGGCCAACTGTTGATCTAGAGGGGTGCTGGCAAAGAGAGCGCCTCCCCAATCCAGAGGCTTGTCTAAGATCGACCATTGACCATCCTGTTGACCAAGGCCCTTTACAGGCCCCTTAAATGGCTCATGAGGGCCCCGCTTCTGCCATGCCGCCCATTTGTCGTGCAAACGAAGGTAGCCGCCCAGATCAGCAGCCAGGGGCTTCAAGTCGGAAGAGAGCAGCCAGGCATGGGGCACGGAATCGGTCCCCTGATAGATACCCTGCACATCTTCAGCCCAAACAACCGCTAATTCCCGGCTGCCGTCGGCATCCAGATCAGTAGCATCGAGATGCAGAGCTCGCTTGGCTCCTATTTCCGGGCTGAATTCGCCAATGGTCTCCAGGCCGAACTCATTCAAACGAAAGTGTACCAACTTGCTATCGTAGAGCAGTCCCAGTTGTAGGCCTTTAATTTCACTACCGGCCAGCAGTGCCAGGCTGCGGGGCTGGCCGGAAAGGGCCAATGGTCCATACAAAGGACCGGCCAAAGCTTCCGCAAGAATAACAGGGGTTGCGACCGATGGCACGGCCACGACAGTCGAAGTAGGCAACGCTGTAGTTGAAACTGCGGCTACCGATTGAGCAACAACCGGTTCCTTCGGCAGCGAAGCCGCCGGTGGTAAAGTCTGTGCGACGTGGCGCTCAAAAGCGATGATAGCCCCATCTTCACCCCGTCGTAGTGCCAGTATTTCGCTGCCATCGGTGATGCGCAAGTCGAGCATCAGACCGGACTCAGCGACCGCTTGCGCTCCTACCGGCAAGACGGTGTAGCCCGCACTTAGTAAATCCTCTAGCAGATCCTGCACCAGCGGTGACATAAGCGGATCGGCAAGGGAGCTGCGCAACAGCACCTGCTTTTCTCCTTGCCAATTCTGCAGGGACCGCTCAATGTTCGGCCAGCTGCCAGCTAGAACAGTTACCGGCATCAACAAAATGGCCAATAAGCAGCAGATCGCTCTTCTGAATCGCTTCATGGTAAGTCCTCTTCTAACATCCGTAGGCAGGCTGACAAATATACCTGTCTCAAAACTACGGGGCGCCCCTAGGGACGCCCCGCATATACCACTGACCTATGACTGTCTAATAAGACCAGGCCAGAGTTAAGGCATTGACGAAAGCAGTGTCATCGCCATACTGATCTTCAAGTCCCTCGCCAGGAACGAAAGCCGAGAAGATATAATCAATGCTGAAGTTTTTGGAAAAAGCATAGAGCAACTGCAGATCGAAGGTCGTGCCGGCATAGTCGTCAACCTTGTCACCTGGATTGGCCACATTGCTCAGGTTGTCCGTCTCATCGTACCAAATAAAGAAAGCTTGGGTCTTGTAGAGCAGCTTCGGCACCAATGCCGAGAGATCGCCACGGGTACCGATGGCAAGAAGTTTCTGCCCAGGGTTGTCGCCACTACCACGGTTACTGATACCACCATACTGATTGGTGGATGTGGCCCGCTCGGGAGAAAAGGAGTAGAGGGTCGCGCCGTAACTCTGCCCCAAGTCTTCGCCAAGAATACCACCGTCCATGCCCATCAGACCGGTAAAACGGCCGATATCAGTAATACCAACCCAGCCATCAACATCGTCATCGGTGGAATCATCATCGCCCTGGGTGT
>MAXT01000226.1 GCA_001751225.1 Desulfuromonadales bacterium C00003107
GGCCAACGGGGGGCGACCTTCTTTTGGTTACTTTTCTTGGTCGTCAAGAAAAGTAACACGCCTGGCCGGGCAAGACCGGTCGACTCTAAGATTTCGGTAAAAAGATTCGTCTGGTTCGCTGTATAAACCTTCAAGATCGCAGGGTTGCGTCCCCGCTCGACGCCCTACTCTTTTTACGCGCCAAAAAAGAGTAGGCAGAAAAAGGCGCCCCAACTCCTTGCCCTTCGGGTTCCCTGTGCTGCGCAGACGTTTTGCGGGCGGGCAAAAACTCGCTGCGCTCAAACATTTCCCCGCCTGCTTCGCAAAACGTCCACTTCGCTCCGGCGGCGTCACAGGGGATGAAACGGCATCAGCCGTCTTACGCTTTACGCCTTACGGTTTGTGGAATTTCCCCCTGCGACTGCTGCCGAGCTCCCACTACCCTCCAGCACTGCCAGCAGTTCGTCATCTTCCACCTCGCCGCGCAGCACCAAATCGCGAATAGCCAGAGACAGCTCGACCAGCTCATCCTGACGATCTTTGTAATCGCTACTGGCCTCCACCAAGTCCCGTAGGACCTCCC
Organism: Desulfuromonadales bacterium C00003107; assembly: GCA_001751225.1. Taxonomy (GTDB): domain Bacteria; phylum Desulfobacterota; class Desulfuromonadia; order Desulfuromonadales; family Syntrophotaleaceae; genus Syntrophotalea_A. The sequence continues at coordinate 563 of MAXT01000226.1, forward strand.
GCTCGATATCCGCCAGACTTTTGCCGACTCCCTCACCGACGGTTCCACGGCTGACCAGGGAAAGCTGATTGCGGATTTCGACGTGCAACGGATGGCAGACCTCATCCAGCACCGCCCGCAGTCGCTCCCGCCCCAACTCGAAGGGGTGAAAGGCCACCTTGCCGGTGAGCTTGAGATCGATGAGAGGTTGGCGATCCTCGTTGGTGCTCTCAGGAGAACTATCCAGGGTGGCCGCCAACCGCTCGCGAAAGGTCTCCAGCGCCTGATCCGCGTCGGTCGCGCCGTCCAGATCGATCACCACAGCCTGCATGGGCCGGGGATCGGTAGGGCGAAACTGGTGTTTAAAGCATCCCCCCTCGGCAGTCACCAGATAATAACCCTTATCGTACCTCTGCTCACCGAAATTGACCCGCTCTGGAGAGCCGGGATTAAACCCGTATGGTCGCCCATCTGGAGTCTTCACAATATATGGCTTGTGGCCGTGGCCGAGGGCCAGATAGTCGAATCGATCTGCCAGAGGCAGGGCTTCTTCCGGCTTCATGTTGCCGATTTCCACCGGCGAAAAACTCCAGATACCGACATGAAACAGCAACAGATTATGATCGGTGGTTACCGCTTCGCAGATACGCGCGACATGGGTACCGGCTTGAGCACCGATATAGCCGAGACCGTAGATATGCAGATCACCGATGATCAGATGCCCCCCGGCGCCCTTCTCTTCATCGAAGGTTGCGAAATAATACCCGCCATCCTCGGTTCGGGATGGTCGCAGCAAGCGGAGATAGCCCATCTGCGACAAAGCTTCCATCCAGGAGATACTGTCCCGGCGGTGAATCCAGTCGTGATTGCCTTCAACAGCGATGCAGGGAATGCCAACATCCTTGAGGGGCTGCAAAATTTCGATGGTCCGGGCAAAGGTTTGCGGCAGGATCTGTCCGGTGTGAAACAGATCCCCGGCAATCAGCACAAAATCGACCTTTTCGGCCAGGGCATCGGCAACGATGGTAGCCAGAGTACGGAAAAAATCATTGTAACGGAGCTGTTCGCCGCTGGAATGGCGATAGGTCTTGCCGAGATGAATATCGCCAGTATGGATAAAACGCACAACCATAGGCCTGAACTCCGTAGCATTAGGTGGCTAATAAATCGGAACAAAAACAGGGAAGAGGATCAATCGCCAGGTGTCAGCGACGTCACAACTGGAGTGGGTGACACAGAGGGGGAAACAAAACTGCGTTCAAAGAGAGCCTCGACCTCGCGCGCGGGCAGGGGCTTGCTGAACAGAAAACCCTGTACTTGAGCACAATCCATCTGCTGCAAAAAGAGCAACTGCTCTTCTGTTTCGACCCCTTCGGCCACGACCCCCAGCCCCATGGTACGGCCCAGGGCAATAACCGAACTGGTCAGGGCGGCATGGTTGGAGTTGCTGGTCACTTCACGAATGAAGGAACGGTCGATCTTAAGCTTGGACAGGGGCAACCGCTGCAGGTTGATCAGGGAGGAATAACCGGTGCCGAAATCGTCCATAGCCAAGGAAATACCCCGCTGCTGAAAAATATTCAGAATCCGCACCGCCTCTTGAACATTGTCCATGACCGCGCTTTCGGTGATTTCAAGCTCCAGCAGTTGCGGATCGAAGCCGCTCTCCTCGAGAATGCTCTCCACCATGTCGACGAAATCGGGCTGCCGAATCTGCCAGGTCGAAATATTCACTGCTACCCGCACCGTCGGCAGGCCGGCCTGCTGCCAGAGCCGCCCCTGAATACAGGCAGCCCTCAGCACCCATTCGCCGATGGAAACGATCAGGCCGGTCTCTTCGGCCAAGGGGATAAAATCCCCCGGCGAAATCATGCCGCGCTCGCTATGCTGCCAGCGTACCAGCGCCTCCACCCCGACCAGGCGTCCAGAAGCCAGATCGATCTGTGGCTGGTAGTGCAAAAGCAATTCATGGCGGTCGACGGCCTGGCGCAGATCGTTTTCCAGAAACAGTCGTTCCTCAGCCAGACCGTCATCGGCGGCGGATAAGAAACTGAAACAGTCGCCACCTTTGTTTTTGGCCTGATGCTTGGCCCGGTCAGCCTTGCGCATCAGACTGCTGACATCCTCGCCATTTTGGGGATAGAGGCTGATGCCGATACTGGCAGTGAGAAACAGCTGATGCTCCCGCAAGCGGATCGGCTGAACCAGCAGCGAGAGGACCTTTTTTGCCACCGTGACCACATCCGCCTGTGATGAGACATTTTCCAGTACTATGACGAACTCGTCGCCACCGATGCGGGCCAGGGTGTCGACCTCGCGCAGGCCATTACGCAGCTGGCAGGCAACCTTCCACAGCACCTGGTCACCCATATCGTAGCCCAGGGAGTCGTTAAAGTTCTTGAAGCGATCGAGGTCGATGATAAGCAGAGCAAGCTGACTGCCAAACCGTCGGGCGCGGGCCAGGGCATGTTCGAGGCGATCCTGAAACAGGGCCCGATTTGGCAGGTCGGTCAGGGTATCGTGATAGGCAAGATAGTTGAGGCGGGCTTCGTTCTGGCGCAGGGTTTCTTCGGTCTGCACCCGGTCACTGATATCGACGACACTGCCGCGAATACCGATTATTTGCCCTTGCGAGGCCATGGCATCGGCGGAGATAAGGGCCGGCAGGGTCGCACCGTTCTTTTTGCGCACCGTGAACTGACTGTTCACCAGACGCTGCCCGTTCATTACCTGCTGAAAGACCTCCTGCAGACGATTGCCCTCATCAGCGGCAAACAGTTGGGACAACAGAAGGCCACCGGCCAGATCTTCGGCACTGTAGCCGCTCAAATCGAGAGCACAACGGTTCCAGAATACCACCCTACCATCACAGTCCGTTTCAAAAACACCCTGTGGCAGTAAGTCAACTGTCTCTCGGAATTGCCTTTCGCTCTCTTTCAGGGCGGTGACCGCCTCATGCCGTCGCGAGACCTCCTGGTGCAGGACCTGCCTGCTGCGGCGACTGCGGCGCAAAATCGACAGGAACACCGCCACCACCAGAAACAGCAGTGCCGTCACCAGCCAAACCAACAGGCGATAGTGATCGAGCTCCTGTTGCCCATCTGCAGCACTGGCTGGCAACGCTGTCGTCAGCGACAGGCCGAACAGAAACAACATCCCTGTTAGTTTGGTTCGAATCACTCTGACTACCATCCATTAGGTCTGACAGACAATTCCTGGCTGACGACTGCGGCGACAAAAAGTTCCTTTAGAACCTCTTCCCGCAGCAAGGCCCTATCTTAGGAGGCTGTCGGGCTTACTATGAGCCGACTGCAAAATCGCCTGACCGGCCCAGCTTTTCGACAATTTTCGCCAAATAGCCCTGCTATTCGCTCTCAAATTCTCGAAAACCTGGCCTCGAACAGCCAATTTTTCGTTTAGGCCCGTCAAGTCCGACAGACTTCCAGCCTCACAAACTACCCTTGCGGAAACACTTAGGGCAAATCGAGACCGGTGCGACAGGACGGGCAACGCACACGTTTGCCAGCCAACTTTTCAGGATAGGCCAGCTTGTAATTGCAGGACAGACACCGCACCATGCTGACACTGGGGCGAGCCGGATCCCCCTCCAGACTGACCACTCCCGTGGGGGCCTCTTCGACAGCAGGCGCAGACTCAGGGTCGGCAGCAACAGGAGCAACAGGAGCAACAGGAGCAACAGGAGCAACAGGTTCTTCAAAGGCAGCAGGTTCTTCGACAGCAGGAGCTTCCTCCGGCTCACCAAAGGAAAAGTTCTGCTCATCCAAAGGAACCGTTGATTCTTCGATATCCGCAGCAAGTTCATTCGGTTCGGGATCATCAGATTGAGCGAAAGAAAAACTGTCCTCAGTTTCGGTAGCGGCCAGGCCTTCACCCGAATTCGCTTCGGCCAGGGAAGCGAACGCACGGCTCAACACATCTTCTTCCTCAGGCTGTTGGGCCACCAAATCTGGCACGTCGGAGGGTGCTTGCGCCACTTCTTGGTCAACCACCGGAACCTCTTTCAACGGGGCAATGGATAGTGGACTGGGCGCCGCAATGGATTGTACCTCTTCGCGAATCCGCTCCAGCCGCTCATGGAGACCGGCGACTTCGCGCTCAATACGGGAGGTCCGGCGAAATACCCGCCAGAACAGCAGAAAAAGAAGCAACAGTACTGCTGCGGCGGCCAGCAACCGATGGTCCAGGGTCGCTATGAAGTTCAGAATCTCCTCTTGGTTCATCTTCGCCTCCTTGCAAAGGGCTTTACGGAAATATGAGTATCGTCTGTCTTGGTCCGTCTAAAGATCACTCTTTTATCGCCACGATAATGTAAACCGGATCGTAGGCCTCGAACATCTTGTATTCGGTGGAGGGTCGAGTGCGGGCCACATTGATGGTGGTGATCTCCAACTGGTAGCCGGCATTGGCAAAGTATTCGCTGGCCGCGGTGAGGGTATCGAAAGTCATGGCGTTGATCACCACTCGGCCCTCGGCTGGCAGCCGCTCATCGACGGCCTGCAGGATATCCCACAGATTGCCGCCGGAACCGCCGATAAAAACCCGGTCGGGATCGGGCATGCCATCGAAACAAGCCGGAGCCTCCCCTTCCACCAGACGGGCTCGACGGACATTGAATTTGCGAAAGTTCTGTTTGATGTAGTTGATACACTGAGCGTTGCGCTCCACGGCGAAAATCTGCCCGTTGGGCAGCAAATAGTCAGCCTCAATACTGATCGACCCCGATCCGGCGCCGATGTCCCACAGCACCATGTCATGGCGTAGCTTGAGCTTAGCCAAGGTCACCACCCGCACCTCTTCGCGGGTGATCAGTTTACGGGTGGCGGCGAACTCCTCATCGGGGATACCTAGAGTCGGCATCTGTTCTTCGCCGCTGGCATCATACTCCTTGATCAAAATCAGCACATTGAGTGGGGCAGCGCTGATATCCAGCAGGCCCCGCACATCGGTGGTGATAATGCGCTCTTCAGCAGTGCCCAGATTTTCGCACAGGTAGGCCGCATAACCATCGCGCCCCCGCTTCACCAGTTCGGCGGCGATGGCCGCTGGAGTGTTCACCGAATCGGTTAACACCGCTGCCTTGTCGTTGGCGACTATGCGATCGACTGACCCTTCAATCCCGCGCCCTTGGGCCGAGAGAAAAATAGCATCGTCCCAGGGCTCCTTGAGCTTGGCAAAAGCATACTGCACCGAACTGACATTGGGCACAAACTCCAGTTCGTCAGCAGCGAAGTTGCGCAACAATCGACGACCAATGCCAAAAAATAATGGATCACCAGAAGCTAACACTACCGCCTGCCGGTCATCCTGCTTGAGCCGTTCGGCGATTTCAGAAAAATTATTATCGATCAGGACCGTCTCACCAGAAAATTCTGGGAAAAGAGCCAGGTGCTCAGCTCGCCCCATGAGGACCTGACAGGCTTTGATCAGTTCCAGGGCACGCCCACTAAAACCTTCCTGACCTTGTACTCCGGCACCGACTACATAAATCTTTTTCATCGATTTTCCTTTTTTTCGCCTTTTAAGCAATGATGCATTCGCAAAAACTCATAGGATGGCTAAGCAAAAAGTTTGTCCTACAAGGCCTGGTGTTTTTTCAGGGGCGAAGGCATACATAGTATGTCGAGGTCCTGAAAAAGACGCCGGAACGCCGTAGGGCGTACTTTTTGCGACGCCATCAAGCAGCAGATTCCGGCTTCTCGAAGCCGGTCGCCATCACTCTACCGTTTCGTTCCGCGACCCGTCAAGCCCGCTCAATTCACCTGTACTGGCGGATTTGCCCAAGGCCTCGGCGATCCGCTCACAGGCCACTTCCGCAAGTTTAGCGTGCACTCCCAATGGCTCAGCCAACAGCAGCTCCACCTCTGGATACCTCTGGCCCGCGACGGTCATGGTCGCCGGCAGATCATGACTGACATGCCTACCGGCGAAAAGGAAATAGGGACACAGCACAATGCGCCGAGCTCCCTGTGCGACACAGCGGTCGATGCCGCTGGCAATAGAAGGCTCGCCACAGGACAAAAAAGCAACTTCCACCAACTCGTTGTCACCGGTAGTACGCACCAGATCGGCAATCGCACAAAAGGCCGATTTAGCCTCGGGCCGTGGGGAACCGTGTCCGACCAGCAATATCGCCGTTTTAAGCGCTGTCCCGTTCATGGCCTGTGTCTCCATCATCTATGAACCGTCAGCCGTTCAGCAGCTGAACGGTAACGCGGCCACACGCCCCATAATCAAGAATGTTCACACACCCGTAAAATTGGGACAGGGATAAAATCCGCTCCAGAGGGGCGTCGAGGGCATCCAACAGCAGAATCCGGTTAATGCCTCCGTGAGCCACCACGACGACCTCCTGCCCTCTATGCCGCCCAATAATTTCGGCGACAGCCGAACGCGCCCGCTGTCGCAGGTCGAGCAGATTTTCCCCGCCCGGAATCCGGTAATGGACTATATCGTCGAGCCGCGCCTGCCACTGCGTGGGATAGTGGGCCTGCAGTTCACTCCAGGGTCGCCCCTCCCATTCACCGGCGTGAAGCTCCCGCAGTTCCTGCATAGCTACCGGTACCAGTCCATGAGCGGCCGCCAGCATTTCCGCCCCCTCGAAACAGCGGACCAAATCGCTGCTATAGACCGCCTGAATCGGCCGCGGCTGCAGGCGCTCGACCAACTGCCGGTAATGACCTCGGCCCCGAGGGGTCAAGGCGACATCCTGCTGACCGTTGTAGCGTGGCTCGCCGTGCCCTTCAACCTCGCCGTGGCGCAGTAGAAAAATTCGCGTTTCCTCGGGCCGGCAGGCCTGCAGCGCATTCAATGAGCCTGCTTTAGCGTTATCTGTCATCAGCGAAAACGGAGCTTCAATAGCAGCAAAATGGTGGTGTTGACTGTTGCCAGACCGTTCATGGCGATAAAGACCGGATTACCGACCTGAATTGCGTAAGTGGTATAGAAAAGCCCACCAACAAAGATGATTAGCAGCATCCAGATCGATAAATCTGCCGTCGAACGGGTCCGCAGGGCCTTGATGATTTGTGGAACGAAACCAGTAGCCACCAGCAGTCCGCCTATGATGCCAATCCAGAACATTCTCTGATCCAACCTTTAATGCATTCGCAAAAACTTATAGGATGGCTAAGCAAAGATTTCGTCCGGCAGGCTCCTAGGCCTGGTGTTTTTTCAGGGATGAAGACATACATCGATTATGTCGAGGTCCTGAAAAAATGCCGTAACGCCATAGAGCGAACTTTTTGCGGCGCCATCAACCTCAATCATCCGCATCGACGTAAACCGGTGAGGCTTCGTCATCAAGGGCTGCCTCGATGCGCTGCCATACCTCGTCACACCCTTCGCGAGACAAGGCTGAAAAGAGGGTAAAAGCGTCCCGCGGCAAACCGGTGGCTTCGAGAATCGGAAGAATCTGCCTTTCCCGGCGGCTGCGAGTGATTTTATCGACCTTGGTGATGATCGGTATGGTCGGGACCTGCAGTTCCTCCAACCAATCGAGCAGTTGAATCTCCTCCTGCTGCGGCACTCTGCGGATATCAAACAGCAATAATAGTGCCTGAAGATTATCCCGCCCTTCCAGGTAGGTGCGGACCATTGGTCCCCACTGTTTTTTCACCGCCATCGGCACCTTGGCAAAACCGTAGCCGGGTAGGTCGACCAGATAGAACTCGCCGTTAATATCGAAAAAATTAAGCAACTGAGTGCGCCCCGGTGTCGACGACGTGCGAACAAGGCCACGGCGGTTAACCAGAACATTGATCAGGGAGCTTTTGCCGACGTTACTACGACCGGCAAAAGCCACTTCCTTAAAATCGGCCGGCGGATAGTTGCCCGGACGGGTGGCGCTTTTGACAAAAGTGGCTGATTTAATGATCACCGAACAGGCTCCTTAGCTCTTGTAACGCGGCTTCTAAGCCGCCATCAACTTGCTCGACAAGATATCGCAGGCCGGGGGTAATTGCAATTAATTCAAGTCTTTTCACCAGCAGCAGGGACAAAATGGAAACCCCGTCAACGGGTCCGCGGATAGCGGCGTTAAAACCAATGACGCACACGGGCAAAAACCCGGTAACCTAGGACCGCCAGCAGGTGCAAACCAGGCAGCCCGAGCAACTGACTCAGACCCCGGTAACGAAGACCGGGAAGCCCCGACCACAGGGCGCGAAAGGCCTCTACGCCAAGGTAGAGGCGACCGGCAGCATCCTGCGCATGCATGGCCTTCATCAACGCCGACTGATCGAGCCCCAAGACTCCGGCATCAAAGGAGGCCGCACTGATGTCGACGAAATGCAGCCGATCAGATCGACTCAGCGTACGATAGTGGGCGATCTCCCGCGCGCAGACCGGGCAGCTGCCATCGTAAAATACGGTTAAGGGAAAAACAACGCCCATGGACTGACTCATCGAGTGGTACCTTATTTGTAATGCGACCGCCCCTCCGATCGACACTGGCCGATTGACAGGTGGCCTTTTGAAAGATAACTATAAAGTACAGGGTAAATTGCGCTAATCAAGAAAGGAGGCCGTGAATGTTCGAACATATCGATGTACAGGATGCCATCAAACGGGCGATCCAAACCGAGAAAAAAGCCATGATTTTTTATCGCATGGCGGCCAGGCACATGAAAAATGACGAAGCGCGACGCCTTTTTGAAATGCTGGCCAGTGAAGAGCTGGTACATGCCAAGCAATTCTATAGCCTCTACCGGCGGCACGACATTCCCGACTTCGACGCCTTTATGGACAGCGCCAGCGAAGCGGAAAAAGACTGGCTTTCGTCGCGAGAAAAGGCGTTGTTGAGTGATCTCGGGGTGCGCAAGGCCATGGAACTGGCCATGCACAAGGAACTGAAGCTGGAGAAACAACTACGAGAAATTGCCGCCAATATCAAAGACCCCGAAGTCCGCAGTGTCTTTGAAGAAAATGCCAAATCGACCAACCATCATTATCAGTTGATCGAATCGGAATATGCCCACCTGATGGGCATGGTGCACGAAACGGATATCGATACCTACGTTCGGGAATAAAAATCGGCTATCGGTCCTTTCCCTGCAACTTGTCCATGGTAAAATAGAACCATGGGGCAGGCGCTTCAACCCTGTTCCAGTTGACAACTAAATACCGGCATTGCGCGGCCTCATGCCAGAAGCCTTGTCTTCTCATCCGCCGGTTGCCACCGGAAGTCTCTGCTGTCATTCGGGTCTATAAAAGAGCCGGAGAAACACTGGACGAAAGGTTGCAAGCCTGCGAATTAGCATAAAGCTGGTCGTGGCAATGTCGGTATTGTTGTATTCATCCTCCGCCGGCCCTGTTCTGCGCTGCGGCGCTCCCATTGCTACCCACCTACAAAATCAGACCAACATTATAACCACGATCTATTGGGTGGACTCTTTTTCCATCCGGTAATAGCGATGCACCGGCTTTATCTCCCCCGCAGCCAGCGATTCCTTGAGAGACTTGAACAGCTGGCGAAGCTCCAGCAATTGTGCCTCGGTTAGATTGAGGCGCGGCATCTGCGAACCGGGCTGCACATAGCCGGGATCTTCAAGATAGGCTTGCAGATAGTCGATATGCAACTTTTCCACTGCCAGCAGCAGATCGGGCGCTAACGCCATGGGGGCTGCAAGCTTGTCGACCGGCTGCTGATCGCCAAAGGCATGACAAGCCAGACAGCTGCGCAACGCTGCACTGGCAGAGACCTTCTCAGACAGCGAGTCACTGATGGGAGTCGGTGCAAAGGCCAGGGGTTTTTCCTTAATAAGACGTGCATGACAATCGAAGCAATTGTAGTTCTGCCAAGGCTCCAGGCGAAAGTCCTTAGCCGGCGAGGTCATCCAGGCAAGCTGCTGCAAGTAATCGGCAACCGCCTCAAGCTCGGCAGGCTGTAGGTTAGGCACCGCATTGGGGGAGGTATAAGCCAGCATCATCAGGTTGTTCATGGCTGGTCGCATACGATAGGGGGCCGCCAGGTAATCCGCCAGCCAATTCGGCTCATACTTGTGACGCCGCCAAGTCAGGCTCGGCGCATGCTCGGCACCGAAACCTTCGAGGGTGTGACACCCCCGACAGCGGGCGGCCTTGACCAATCGTCGGCCAATCAGCAATCGATCACCGACCTCATCCAGAGTCGATGGCTTTTTTTTCGTTAACTTGTCTTGCGTCGGCGTTTCTTCCACAACAGCGGGCGGCTCAGCAGGTTTAGCCGCAGTGCGCCGGTCCCGGTCACGGCAGCAGGCATTGTAGTCATTACAGGCCAGCACCGAGGTCACATCAGCATCACCGGAAAATCCCGAATCGACTACCAGGCTGCGCAGTTCAAAATCGACCAGTAACCAGCTTTTTTCCGGAATATCGGCGAACAGTTCACGACCGCCTAGCACATCAAAAAAGTTACGGCAGTCGCGACTGGTGCGGGGGTCTTCATAGGCCAGGGTAATCCAAGCCACCCGCCCGTCTTCCACAATCTTTTTCTCCAGAAACAGAACCTGATCGGCATAATGAATCCCGGGCCGCTCACCAGCCACCAGTGCCCCCGCAGACTGGGGAAGCAATACCATCAAACAGGCCAGCCCTATCCAGACATTCACTATACGCATCGCCATCCCCTTTTATGAACTATTGATGCATTCGCAAACACTTACAGGGTGGCGACGCCACCATAGATTAAACCTACCATAGTCGCAGCCAGGAACAAGAAGGTCTTGCGTCAAACTGAAATTCATTGATATTCTGCCGGCGGCTTTACCGGGTGCCAAATCGACATCCCGCGTCCGTGAATCCGTAGAGGAGAAAAAAACATGAAACCCGCCGTCCTTTCGGTGGCCGCTAAAAGCGGCACCGGTAAAACCACCCTGGTAGTGAAATTGATCAGCGAATTGAAACAACGGGGCTACCGGGTCGGCGCCATTAAACACGATGGACACGGTTTTTCTATGGACAAGGAAGGCAAGGATTCCTGGCGCTTCACCGAGGCGGGATCTGACATCACCATGGTCACTTCCCGAGACAAGATTGCCATGATCCGACAAAACCCCGACCGGCAGGAACCGCCCCTGGCTGAAACTATCGCTCGCTATTTCAGCGATGTCGATATCGTTATCACCGAAGGTTTTAAAAAAAACACCCTGCCCAAGATTGAGGTCCACCGCCGGGAATGCCGCAGTCAGCTCCTTTACCGGGGCGAAAATCACGACCCGGCCCTGCTTGCCGTCGCTTCCGATGAGCCCCTCGATCTTGACGTGCCGGTCTTCGATTTGAATGACGTCTGTGGAATCTGCGACCTCATCGAGGCCCGTTTGCTCGGCTAAACCCTCTGATTCAGAGTAATCATCCGCCTAGCGTCTGAACACTTCCCAACAGCCTACCATCATGACCAACAACACTCCCCACCAACTCCGCAGCGCCACAGTTAAGCCGGGTCGACGTGGCTGCGAAGGCCACGCCCGTTTTCTATCGCCCACCGCATTCTTTGGCCGGATGATGCCATCCTCGCAGAGCACATAACCGGAGGATTTTGCCTGCTGTCGAGCCTCTAATACCTGGCCGAAGGTGGGTCCGCTGAATTGTTCCCGAGACTGGACCTTTCCCGGCGTCTGTCGATAGCGAACCGGCGGGGAATGAACCTCAGGATCACTGGAACGGGGGCCAAAAGAGGTTTTCAACCGATGCCATCGACAACGACAAAACGACCGCAGGCTTCGCAGCAAAGGATTGCTGGAGACAGAACGGGCATTCGCCAGTCGAGCATCGTAGCGAGCCCGCTTTGACGAGGAATTAAGGAGGCGATATGCGGCCAGAAGCTCTTGAAAGCGGGCTTCGTCCGCCATTGCTGGCGCTGCGGTATCAGGATGGCAACGTCTGGCCTGACGACGGAAGGCCCGCCGAATTTCAGCGAAACTGGCACCGGGAGGCACCGCGAGGATTTGATAACAGGTCTGCTCCATGGACGAACCCCTGATCGACAGGGCCTCCATCCATGGAGAGCCGTTAGCGGTAAAAGGAATAAGGGCCGAATGCCCCAAACAGAGGCAACCCTGAACTTCCTTTTTCGACCAGACCACGGCAATTCTTTAGGCCGGATAGTTATCGGCGCCCGGCATGCGGGTTACGATCTCGCAAGAAGAGGAATCCCGGGGTAGGCCCATCGCCAACCCTTGATAAACCTTTTCGAGTTGCAAGGCCTCATCCACAGAAGTCCTAAGTTTCTGTAGCGGCAGAACCAACCGCTGACGGAGGGCGGAGTTTCTGACCAGGGCCAAGGCCTGGCGAACAAAACTTTCCGAAGAATCGTAAAGCAAGCCGTTGAGATCGGGAATAAAGGCCGCCCGATTGCCGGGAATGTCCCGCGCCAGAATCGGCCGACCTAAAGCGGCCGCTTCAAGCAGAGCATTGGGCAACCCTTCGCTGACAGAATGATTCAGAACCACATCGACCTCGCGGAACACCGCGGCCATGGCTGATGCCGGAATCTCACCGAGATAGTGGGCCCAGGGCCGCGCCTGCAAGGCCGCTAGAAAACGTTGGCCATAGCCCTGGTCAAGGATCGAGCCGCAAAAAAGCAGTTGGCAAAAGGGTGCCGCCTCGGCGACTAGATCAAAAAGTTGCAGAAGTTCCAGGTTGGCTTTGACCGGGCGGATACCGGCCGGAAGAAGGAATAGGATACTAGAAGCGGGAAGTGCATGACGTTGCCGCAGCGGATAGGGATCGCTCCCAAGGCTTACACCGGGAGCGACATGATAAAGACGAGCGGCCAAGCCGGGATGAGCTGCGGCAAAAGATTCCACAGTCAGCTGGTTTTGGATGATGATGGCTCCGACCTGCTCCAGTACCACGCGAATCTGCGGCCCCTGTTCGGCGCTATCCAGGCCATGATTCAGATCGGTCCCGGTCATAGAGAGCACGGACGGAATAACAGACCTCTGCCGGCAGCCCAGCCAAGGGAGGCCCGCCCGATAGGCATGTAGCAAATGAACCAGATCAGGGGCAAATTCTGTCACCTGGCGTTCCAAGCAGGCGACGGAACCGTCCGTTGCGATCAGACGTACCTCGTGCCCCAGAGAGACCAGGCCCTGCTGATGGCGAAGGGCGGTTACCCAGTTGCCGGTGGTACGCGGTTGCTCGGGAACCACAAACAAAACTCGCACGACAACCCTCCAGAACGACCGGAAACAGCAAACAGAATGCGAGCATGCTAGATAAAAGCTCGGGTTCTGTCAATCCGGAACAAACCGATAAAAAAAGAGCCCCCCGCCGAGGCGGGGGGCTCACTTACCGGAGGAGCTTAGGTATGGCGTACTTAAGAATCCAGGTAAGTTGAACGATTGATGACGTCGCAAACAGTCCGCCCTTGTATGTTAGTTCCAAAGCAAATCAGAGTAAGGATTTTTTATTCATGTCGATGTAGGATGTCGACAAAAAGTTGCCGGGGAAGCCGTTCCGCCCTGAAGCCTTGAGCTTGATCGTAGATTGGCTCCCCGCCCTCTTCGCCCATTCCGTGGAGTATCCGAGGCCTTGAGCTATGCTCCTGAGCCTGAATATGCAAGGAAGGTAGGCGATGGCCAGGGTCGGGGAACCGGTAACATGATAACTGAAATCCTCTTTCGAGCAAAGGAACTAAC